>JBATTL010000491.1:0-27906 GCA_049670525.1 Thiohalocapsa sp.
ATCGGCGACTATATTGCGCTGCACTTTGGTCTGTATGGCCTGTTGACCCTGATCGGACTCTGGCTTGTCGGGCAGAGACCGGCGCGGCTTTGGCGCGGAACCGCCACCGGGGCATTCGTGCTTGCACTGATCATGGTCGGTCTGTACGAAACGCTCACCGTCGCGCTGCCGACCCACAGCTTCGTCGCCAGCTATCTGCCCGGCACGGATCGCATAGGCACGGTGTTAGTGCTGTTCGCCGGTACGCTGCTCTGGTTCGGCGCCGATGAATGGCTAACCCGCGGCGGCCCCACGCGCGGGGCCTACGCGCTGACCAAGCTGCTGTTCCTGCTCTCGTTAATGCTGGCGGTTGCGCTGAACCTGAACGAGCTGTTCTTCCTGGTGATCATCATCCCGGCCATCCTGGCGTTGTTCATCCTCTACGGCCTGTTCAGCGGATGGATCTATCGGCGTACCAACCATCCGCTGGTCGCGGCAGTGACCAACGCGCTCGCTTTCTCAAGCACCATTGCGGTGAGCTTTCCCATGGTCGACTGAGGTAGGGCGGATCCGAAGGAGTCCGTGGCTTCAACCGGGGACGGGCGGGCACAAAAAAGGGGCGCGACACACCGCACCCCTTGGTTCTACCGAACGACGGTCTTAGGCGACCGCCGAGGTCACGCCGGTCGCCGAATCACGCGTCCAGGTTATCCAACGCCTTCTGGAAGCGATTCGCATGGGAGCGCTCCGCCTTGGCAAGCGTCTCAAACCAGTCGGCGATCTCATCGAAACCTTCGCCGCGTGCGGACTTGGCCATGCCTGGATACATATCCGTGTATTCGTGGGTCTCGCCCGCGATCGCGGATTTCAGATTGTCGCCGGTCGCGCCTATGGGCAGACCGGTAGCGGGATCGCCGACCTGTTCCAGGTACTCCAGGTGACCGTGGGCATGGCCCGTCTCGCCCTCGGCGGTCGAGCGGAATACGGCGGCGACGTCATTGTAGCCCTCGACATCAGCTTTTGAGGCGAAATAGAGATAGCGGCGGTTGGCCTGGGACTCGCCCGCGAACGCGTCTTTAAGATTGTTTTCGGTCTTGCTGCCTTTGAGTTCCATACGTCGGTTTCTCTCGTTTACGGTTGATGGCTTGAGTGTCACACGAGACGATACGCGTGCACAGGCGGGACGACAATCGATTGTTCCAATAGCACCGATAGCCAGGTTGTATCGGTCGGAAGTATTAGCGCCGATCAACCCTATCGGCTTGCGTCTCGGTCAGGAACGACAGGCAGTTCAATCGCGAGGCACGAATCGCGTCGGCAACCGCATGCACGGCCTCCAGCCGGGGGAAGGACTTTCGCCAAGCCAATGCGACCCGTCGCGTTGGCGCGTTGCCGGTGAACGGTCTGGTGCAGACCAAACGCCCACCAAAGCGATCTTCGAGCGCGGCGCTGCACGGCAAGATGGTGATGCCGAGGTTACTGGCGACCATACACCGGATGGTCTCCAAGGAGCCGCCCTCCAAGTTTCGCTGCAGGTGTGCCCGCGAAGCACCGCCTCGCAGGCACTGGGGACAGGCGGCGATGACCTGGTCGCGGAAGCAGTGTCCGGCACCCAGCAAAAGGACGTTCTCGTCGCCCAGCGCCTCGGAATCGATGGTGTCCCGCGCCGCCCATGCATGAGCGCCCGGTAACAGCACGACGAATTCTTCTTCATAGAGCGGAAGCGTAAGGATACCCGGCTCGTCGAAGGGCAGCGAAATGACGATCAGATCCAGATCCGCACGTTTGAGCCGCTCTGCGAGCACCGAGGTGAAGTTCTCCTCGATGACCAGGGGCATTTCCGGTGCACGGTCCATCAGCATCGGCACCAGATGCGGCAGCAGATAGGGTCCTATGGTGTAAATTGCACCGAGACGCAGCGCACCAACCAATGGATTCTGCCCGCTGCGCGCGAGTTGCTGAACGCCCTGCGCCTCTTCCAACACGCGTTGCGCCTGGGCGACGACGCGCTGGCCGATCTCAGTGACTGAGACCTCGCCGGTCGCCCGTTCGAACAAGCTGACACCGAGTTCCTCCTCGAGCTTCTTGACGGCGACGCTTAGCGTCGGCTGACTCACGAAACAGGCGTCGGCGGCATGGCCGAAATGTCGCTCCCGCGCAACCGCGACGATGTAGCGCAGTTCGTTCAGTGTCATGAATAAGCCGACTCCATTTTTTTACTAACCGCTTGTGAACTAGTGCCTTGCCCTATCGTAGGAGACTTGCTACAACACTCGGCGAGTAGCGCTCGATGCGCGCGGCACTGACGAAGACCAGCCATGGCCGATACCGGCGCCCAGCCCCCGGACGGACCCGACCCTGCGGACGCGGGCGAACCGCCTTTGAGGGTTGTTCAGTTCACCGATCTCCATCTCTATGCAGATCCGGACGGGCGTCTGCTCGGACAAAATACCCGCCTGACATTCGAATCCGTCATCGCGCTCGCACGCCAACACCAGTGGCCGCCGGACGCTCTGGTCCTGACCGGTGATCTGATCCACGACGAGCATATCGAGGGCTATCGGTTTTTGCGGAAACGGCTCGAAGCACTTGGTGTGCCGTGCTTCTGCATTCCGGGGAACCATGATCGCATGGACCTGATGGTGGGTTTCGCCGATTCAGGCAGCGCATCCGGGTTTCGTGTGCAGCCCTTGGGTCTTTGGGATCTGATCCTGCTCGATTCGACGGTGCCGTTCGAAGAAGGCGGGCACATTGAGAATACCGTGCTCGCTGACCTTGATCGCCATGCCGCCGAAAATGTGAAGCGCAATTTGCTCATCTTTCTCCACCACCACCCAGAGCCCATAGGCAGTAGCTGGATCGACACAATGCTTGTCGACAACGGCGCGGAACTGCTCGCGACCGCCGCCAGACACTATAACGTCAGGGGCATATTCTGTGGCCACGTCCATCAGGTCTTTGAGTCGCGACACCGCGATCGCGATTGGAAGTCGACACCATCCACCTGTATCCAGTTCCTACCCGGCAGTGCAGACTTTGCCCTTGACGCTCTGACCCCAGGTTTCCGTTGGTTTGACCTGTACCCGGATGGACGCCTCGAAACGGCCGTCATGCGCACGAATGCCTATCCGGAGCCGCTGCACGCCAGTAACACCGGTTACTGAAAAGGCGGCATCAAGTCTAGAGGCAGCTGTTTGCCTGCGACAATACACCGGTCTTCGTGCACCAAACGTACCGATAGGGCCTCAACCCCAGCGCTGGCCGCCGCTCGGCGCCCAGGGGCATAGGCGGCATCAATATCCCAGGCTGGCGATGTCTCCCTGACCAATCGCCTCTGCGATGACCGGATTCGCGCGCGGTGTTGACCCCGATCCAGCGTCAGAGGTGGAACCTGCAGCATTCGAGACTCGGTCAGTTGGCGGCGAAGCCACTCAAGGAACGGAACTCCGTCGGCTCGCAGGCGACACCGGTGACATCCGCCTGTGGTGGGCCGCGACGCAGCCATTCCCGCAACTCGCCAACCGCGTCGGCACCACCACAAACCAGCACTTCGACGCGCCCGTCCGGAAGGTTTCGGGCGTAACCCGTCAGACCCAGCCGAAGTGCCTCTTCGCGCGCCGAGGCACGAAAGAATACTCCCTGCACATGACCAGTGACCTGGCACAGTACGCAGACCTGTGCGACGCCTCTCTCTGCGGATTCGCTCATCTCCGTGCTCCTGTTCTACAAAACCGCGCCGGGCACATAGGCGATTTCTGTCAATTTTACATACCCGCTGACTTGTCTTGACGCCCGCCTTACTGTGTCGGATCGACAGCACAATCAACACTGGGTCCTGCTGATCACCGCCCCGCCTGGGCCGCATCGGTGGCGGCATCGCGTTTGCCGCGCTTGTACTTGGTGAAGGTGGTTTCCTGGTAGACGCCATCGACGACGTACTGCCCGAGGAGCATGAACTCATCGCTGTCTCGTGTCGCACCGGTGTAACGGGCGACCAAATTGCCATCGAGGTCGAAAAATGCGAACACAGGCGTCGCGCGCACGCGGAACTGCTTCAACGCGAATTCCTTCTGCGCCGCCACATTGCCTTCGAAATCGGTCACCTCGACATCCCCCTCCACATCCACCGGGAAGACTAGGAAGTGCTCCTTGAAATAGTCCTGAACCTCTGGCTGGTTCAGCACTGTCGTCTTCATGCGATGGCAGAAAGGGCATTCGTCCATTTCGAACATGAGCAGGATGCCGGACTTGCCCTCGTCTCGGGCGGTCGAGAGCTCTTCGCTGAAATCACCGAACGTCTGATCGAAGAAGTACTGGCCGGGATCTCGCGGAGCAGCTGCTGCGGCGCCGTACTGAACAGCCAACAACAGCGGCAGGGCCGCAAGGAGAGTCGCTAATCGGATCGGCGTCATGGGGTATCCTCGAATGATTCTGGCGCCGATTGTGCGCAGAACCGCGTCGCTTTTCAATGCTGCCCAAACGCGTGAACGCCTGTGCGACGGGGTCCGAGCTGGGCGGCGATCGCGATAGACTGTTGCCGCTGCAATGCGCCAACCCGGCCCTGTCCGTCGATCTGGAAACCCGAAATCCAAACATGTCCCAAACCCTCCACGGTCTGCTCGGCCTTTGCTGCTTGCTGAGCGTCGCATGGCTGTTTAGCGAGGATCGACGTCACATCCCGGCGCGGCTGGTGCTCGGCGGACTCGCGCTGCAATTTGTACTCGCGTTGCTCTTGCTCAAACTGCCAGCTGCCCAAGCGCTATTCATCGCGATCAACGGGGCGGTCCTCGTGTTGCAGCAGGCCACCGAGGCTGGCACCAGTTTCGTATTCGGGCACCTTGGCGGCGGCCAGACACCCTACGACGCGACTTACCCCGAGAACAGCTTTGTGCTCGCTTTTCGCGCCTTGCCAATCGTACTGGTGATCGGCGCCCTCGCGGCTCTGCTGTTTCACTGGCGGGTACTTCCAATGCTGGTTCACGCGCTCGCCGGGTTGCTTCGGCACAGCCTCGGCATCGGCGGCGCGCTTGGCCTGGGGGTAGCGGCGAACGTCTTTATCGGCATGGTCGAATCGCCGCTGCTGATCAAGCCCTACCTGCGCGATATGAGCCGCGGCGCGCTGTTTGCATTGATGACCACGGGCATGGCCACTATCGCGGGTACGGTCATGGTGCTCTACGCCACATTGATCGGCGATGCGGTGCCCAACGCGATGGGGCACATCCTGACGGCGTCGCTGATCAGCGCGCCGGCGGCGCTGGTCGTGGCTGGACTGATGATCCCCGATTCGCCCAACCAGATGGACAACGAAACCCCGCCGATCGACCAGGACGCCGGAAGCGCCATGGACGCGATCACGCGGGGTACGCTCGACGCAATCCCGCTGATGCTCAACATCATGGCGATGCTCGTGGTCATGGTCGCGCTGGTCAGCATTGTCAACAGCGTGTTGGGGTGGCTACCGGCAGTTCATGGTGATCCGCTGACCCTGCAACGGATGCTCGGGTGGATCTTTGCGCCGTTGGTCTGGCTGATCGGCATCCCCTGGGATGAGGCTGCGCAGGCCGGCCAGCTAATGGGCATCAAGACGGTTCTTAACGAACTGCTTGCCTACCTGGAGCTCGCGTCCGTCCCCCCAGACCTGCTCAGCGAACGGAGCCGTCTGATTATGACCTACGCGCTCTGCGGGTTCGCCAACTTCGGCAGCCTGGGCATCATGATCGGTGGGCTCGGAAGCCTGGCACCGGAACGTCGGGCCGAAGTGGTCGGGCTGGGCATACGCTCGATACTCGCGGGAACGCTGACTACGCTGATGACGGCGGCCATGGTCGGAATGCTGATTTGAGCCGAGATGGGGCCATCGAACTCCAACGGCTCGTGTCACGATCCGCGAAGCAAGGGCATCCGCCGACGCCTCGGCCAGGTTGACTCAATCGGGATCCGAGGATCGCATCGAATTTGATGCGCGCAAGGTCGGCAGCGCCGGCAGACCAGCCGCAGCCCGGCAATCAGCACCAGCTCTCGCATTCCGTGCGCGATATACCGCCTGGGCCTACCTGAGCAGACCCACTGGAATCGTGCACGGCGAGGCGACGTCGCCGAAGACTAGCGCGGGTTAGCGCGTCCGCCGCCGCCCGCCCGCGCAGATACTCAGCCAATGCCTTGTCGTCGCCCAAGGTATGGGCGATGAGCCACTCCTTCAGCGCCTCCAAGGTACTTGGCTCCAGACCCCGTAGACCGTCACTGGAGATGTCTCGCAACATCACCGTGTACTCCGCGAGCAGAAGATCATGCTCTGACTTGTGCCCAAAAAACAGAGGATAGTCGGTCTCGCGCATGATCGCTTCTTCACGCCGAAAATGCTTGTGCATCTGTGCACCAAGCGACTCTAGACGAGGCATCAGACTTGCGGATGCCGCACTGCTTGGACCAGCATCGGCGCAGCGCCAGAGGTCCGCCGCGACGTGGTTCAGAAGTGCCGCCAGGCAGCGGTGATCCTCATCAAGGAAATCGACGTGGAGCGTCCACTCATCACGCCAAACGATGAACGCCTGCATTGGATGCAAAGGGGTCTGCTGGTCAATGGGATAATTGACGGTGGCCTGATCGTTGGGACAAATCTGATCGATAGGCATGATTCTCCCTCCTCTCTGCCGCTGGCGAGGGACTGCGTATCGTTAGGCATGACCTTGCAGACCAGCCGGCGACTAGGATTGCACCAGTGATGCTAGACCGACTTCATGATCCGCCAATAGCGCCGAATCAGCGCAGGACGAGCTTTAAAAGCACATTTCGCTCGTGATCCCGACGGGTCTGCACGGGTAATCGAGTCTAGTTGGTGCGGCTCAAGTCAGCATAGGCCCAACTACCAGGCAGAACAATCCGGCGAGTATCAGTGGACTGGAGCGAGAAGACATCGGGAAAACCCCTAAGACTCAACATGATCGCCAGCGAGTGCGATATGGAGAGAAAGCGCCGGCTACCTGTCGCTACCGGCCGGGTCGAGCACAAACATGGGTTTGCTTTCGGGGCCGACGCGATGCGCAGCGGGGTCCAATGCGCGGTCGCTCAAAGACGGTCGCACGCGCAAGGAAAGCGTCGAGAGGTCCACGCGCCGCAGCAGCCGACGACCTTTCGTGGATGAACCGCCAGCGCTGGACATAGCGGGCGTTAACGTAATCCCGGTGATCTCCCTGGCCTTGCCGGAGTAGGGGCGAACGCCTTTCTTCTGCAGGTAGCTGGTCAGCACTCGGTGTGTATAGCGCTGAGTCTCGGGATAAGTGACGAAGCCGTTGTGACTTGCGAGTGCGCCCTCGCCCGCGTTATAGGCCATGACCGCCTTGCCGATACCGTAGCGACCGACCAAGCGTTTCAAGTGTCGCACGCCGATGCGGATGTTGGTCTCGGCATCGAACAAAGCGTCTACGGAGCCAACACCGTAGTCTGCGCCCGTCGCCGGCATGATCTGCATCAGGCCCACGGCTCCAGCCGGCGAGACCGCATGGGCGTTGTACGCGGACTCGGCCCGCACCACTGAATGCACCAGGTCCCCCTCGACACCATAGCGCTTGGCGTAGCGATTGATGTATTTGTTGACGGTCGTCCGACTTGGCTTCGGTTTGGTCGGGGGGTGAGGCAGTACCTTCACCTCATCCTTGGGTCGGGATGCCGCCGCATCGTCCACCGACACAGGATCATTTGAGACAACCTTGCGGCCCTTGGCGCCGTCCTCCAATGTCCAAGCCAGAGGGCTTGCTGCTGCTAAGAATACGCTAAGTCCGAGCCCGGCCAACCGATTGACATAGGGACGAGGTTTTGGTCCGGTGACGCTCATACTTGATGACCTATGTTTCTTGTGGCCAGGGAGTTCAGAGGATGCCCGTCGGCGCCGCAACAGTCGACCTCGGAGCGACATTGTTTTCTCGCCCGTCATGTCGGGAAAATCGATCAAGTAGACGCCCGATCGGCGCCTGACACATGGGCAAATTTGGTCACAGAAACCCCCCGATACGCGGATGACTCTCGTTCGACTAACAACCGCGCAGCCAAGCCGGCGCTGCGGCTGTGCCGTGGTCTGTGCCGTGGCCTATACCGGCGAAAATACCCCGAACCGCGCGCGAGCAGCTGCCTTGACTGACGGTAATGGTGTACGCCTGAATGAGGCCCACGGATGATATCGTTTTCACTATCCCAGCGTTCATAGTACGCGGGCGCCCGGCCGACATCGAGACCCAACCGCGAATCGCCAGCGTCGGCGGATCAATGCAAGCCGCTTGCATTGTCGGACGGCACGAACCGACAATGGTGTCGAGAAACACCGCGCGCCGCGCGCATGGCCTTTCGAGCCCTCGAGCTGTGATCCCCAAAACATGACCCTGGATACCGAAAACGGGATTGTCGCCGAGGTCGACGGCCAAGTCTGCATCCACTTCGACGGCTACTGGATCAAGTACTACGAGCCGCCACCGGAAAGCCTGGAGGCCAAGAAAGGCCTGATCGAGGCGTTGACCCGCCGCCCCTCCAATCATGTCGAACATGGCGTCAACCTCCCGGGGGTCCGACACGCCCAGGCACCTATCGCCTACGAGGGTGAGAATGACCCGGACCGCAAGCGCGTCAACGGCGCGATGCTGGCGGGTGCGCTTTTCAATCGCGCTGCCAAGATCTTTACCAAGCTCGTGGAGCTGAAGGCCGACGGCGTTGAGGTGGAGCCCGACGGCACGCTGATGAAAGAATGCGGCGACTACCTACTCGAAGCCCTCGAACTCGGCCATATGGTGCGTCATCGCGGCGGTGACGAAGGTATCGATGAGCTCTGGGGAGAACCCTTCAAGGCCTTCACTCAGCCCATCGCGGCCTTTTACCAGAGCCGCTATATAAAGATCGCGCTAACCATGCGCGATATCGACCGCATCACGGCCACACTGGCCACGACCTTTGAAGGCAGCTCCCAGATCCCAGGGATCGCGCCGCTGCTGGCGGAGTTCGGCGAAGCGGCCAAGCGCAAATGCGAGATCCTGCGTACCGATGTCGCCATTTTCGACGTTTGGCCCGCCTTCGTAGTAGCCCGCGACCGACTGCGGAACATGCAGCCGCATTTGCCCCCAGCACCCTCGCTGGCGGAGATCCATCAAGCCCAGGAGACAACCCGCATATTTCAGGCCGGCACAGCGTTGGTCACGTACATCGTCCGTGCGCGGGTGCCGATGCCCAAGAGTGCGCGCGATCTGATCGACCAGTGCGATCGGTTTCGGCGGATCTATCTAGACGGCCGCAACTGAGATCCGACAGAACGCTGAACCAAGGACGCGGCGCATACCTGATAACGAGCTTCAACAGCCCTTCGGCGCGCCGGCCAGTTCGCCGACACCCGAGTTCGGCAGATTTTCAATCACGACATCGTGGGCTGCACGGCGGAAGCTGTCGTCGGCAACCATCTCTATTCCGAGCGTGCTCTCGCTGCCACGGAGCCGGGTGACATCGTCCAGTTTCACCCGGACCTGAAAAGCCTTTGGGCCGATTCGCAAACGCGACGCGAACGCTCGGCACTTGAGACCTCGAATCCGCCATCGACCACCCGCACCTCTTTGCGATGAACAACAGCTTCTCTTTGATGGTCCACGGCGGCGCGGGGGCCTTGGACAACGTGCAGGACGAGCGCACGGCCGCGCGCTATCTGGAGAGCATTCGCGTGGTACTGGAACACGGTCGTGAGGTGCTCGCCCGCGGAGCCACTGCCGTGGAGGCGGTGGAGGCCTGCGCTTCTCTGCTTGAAGATGACCCGCTGTTCAACGCCGGCTGCGGATCGGTGCTAAACGAAAACGGCAAGGTCGAAATGGACGCCGGCATCATGGATGGCCGCGACCTCGCTGCCGGCGCGGTTGCCGCCATCGGCAACATCGCAAACCCGGTCTAGCTTGCGCGCCTGGTCATGGACGGCAGCGAGCATGTGCTGCTGATTGGCGAGGGCGCGCTCCACTTTGCACAGCATTGCGGCATGAAGCTGACCCCGGACCACTACTTCTTCACGCCGGAACGCATCAAACAGCTGGATGAGGCGCGCCTTCGAGGTCGAATCATGCTCGACCACGATAGCGACGACGACGAGCAAAAATACGGCACAAATTGCGCGGCGGCGCGAGATCTCGAGGGTAACCTGGCGGCCGCCACCTCCTCCACTGGCGGGATCGTCAACAAGCGCATAGGCCGAGTTGGGGACTCCCCGATCATCGGCGCCGGCGTCTACGCTGACCATGGATGGTTTCTTCAAACGGACCTGAAGTGGCCTGAAACGAGTCAGACGGGCCTCGGCAAAAGGAAGTAATCTCTGCACCGGACGCAGGTACGCAGCACTCTTGGCTCGTTCAATGCCCGAGCGGTGCTCGTCCGGAGTTTTGCCATGTTTCTGGTCTCTCCTGCCCTTTTTCCTTCCCGGAGCTCTTTTCATGCGACTGAAATCTTGCATCTTGTTGCTCGTTCCGTTGATGACCCTCACGGCCTGTGCGACTAACCAGTCCGGAGAACAAACGGCAGAAACTGCGTCAGGCCCGACGGTGTACGGCGAGATCTCGGCGTCGGTGGATTCAATCTCGACTGAATAGCCGTCCGGAACCGGAGTGCGCGGTTCAAGGCGATTGGTCGCCTCGATGCTCTATCCGGGAACAGTCACGCATCGACTTGGGGACGAACCGTTACGGTGGCGGAGAAAACCTCGATGCGGGCCGAAACCTACAGCCATAAGGGTAGAAGAACGTCCTCGATGCCAGAGTGACGGCAGCAGCCGGATCGATTGCATCCGAGGCAAGCAGATTTCCCAGGTTACGAATAATGGCAAAGAAGCCCACTCCAGCGAAGAAGACGGCAACGCAGAAAACGAACGCAAGCAACGCTACGCCCCAACCGACTGCGGCCACGGGGACGGAAAGCGACGCGACCGAGTCCCGGAACACGCACTCGACGGACCAAGAGACCGCGGTGAAAAGGGCCGGCACGGCCATGCGAAAAACGACGGCGAAAGCAAGGTCCAAGCGGCAGGCGCCTCAGACTGCCGGCAACGACCAGGCGGAGCGTCGGAATAGGGCTGGAACCCGTGTGGATGCCGCGCCCGCGGCGCCACCGACCAACCCGTCACCGATGCCCTCCGAACCGTCGCGGTTGGCCTCCGATGCATCGGCGGCATACCCCGCGGCTGCGGCTTTGGAGATATCGTCGACGAAGCCAGGAACCGAGCCCGCTGCGAAACCGGGGGATCCGCCAGAAAGCAGCAACGACGGAACCTACGTAGGAAAGAGCGTGGGAAAGAGCGTGGGAGAGAGCCGGGCGGACGAGCACCCGCCCGGCGAACGCCGGGTCAGCGAACCCCTATCCAACGAAATAAACGCGGACCAGTCTCCGGCGGAGCCGGCGCCTTGGCTGGACCGCACACAGGAGAATTACCGCGCGCAGCGACAAGCGCCTTGGCCCGACTTGGACCCCTATTCGGAGCCTCAGCCCGAGCCCCGGCATCAAGCGGCGCATCAACGGCCTAGCCTCAATATCGTGCACATTACGCCGGAGATGGCGCCGGTGGCCAAGGTGGGCGGGCTGGCGGACGTGGTCTTTGGTATCAGTCGGGAGTTGGCCATTCGCGGCAACAAGGTCGAGATCATCCTGCCCAAGTACGACAACTTGCGCTATGACCAGATCTTCGAGTTGCACGAGGTCTACCAAGACCTCTGGGTACCCTGGTATGAAGCGGCGATCCATTGCACGGTGTTCTTTGGCTTGGTGCACGATCGCAAGTGTTTCTTCATCGAACCACATTCCGAAGACAGTTTTTTCAATCGTGGCAGCATCTACGGCTTTCCCGATGACGTCTTGCGTTACGCCTTCTTCTCCCGCGCCGCAATCGAGTTTCTGTGGCAATCCGGCAAGCACCCGGACATCATCCATTGCCACGACTGGCAGACAGCACTGGTACCCGTGTTCCTGTACGAGTTCTATCAACAGCTCGGAATGACCCACCCCCGCGCTTGCCTGACCATCCACAACTTCAAGCACCAGGGCGTTACCGGACCCGAGTTGTTGCGGGCAACCGGCCTGCATCAGCCGGAGCGTTTCTTCGATTGGCACCGCATGGGCGACAATCATCATAAAGGTGCCCTCAATCTGCTCAAGGCCGGTATCGTCTACGCGAACTTCGTCACAACCGTCTCGCCGCGCTACGCCTTTGAGACCAAAGACCAGGGCCAAGGCTTTGGTCTCGAACCCACGCTGCATACCCACCAAATGAAGTACGGCGGGGTCGTCAACGGAATCGATTACGACGTCTGGAACCCAGAGGTGGATCGCCACATCCCGGTGCGCTTCGGCGTCGATGGCCTCGACGCCAAGTACGACAACAAACGCGCGTTGCGCCATCGTGTGATGTTGGCGGACAGCGAGAAACCGATCGTTGCCTTTATAGGCCGGCTCGATCCGCAAAAGGGTCTAGGTCTGGTCCGCCACGCCATCTTCAGCACGCTGGAGCGCGGCGGCCAGTTCGTGTTGCTGGGCTCCAGCCCAGATCAGGCCATCAACAACGATTTCTGGGGCCTGAAGCAGATGCTCAACGAGAGCCCCGATTGCCATCTTGAGATTGGTTTCGACGAAGACTTGGCCCACCTGATCTATGCCGGCGCCGATATCATGCTGGTGCCCAGCCAATTCGAACCCTGTGGTCTGACCCAGCTCATCGCCCTGCGCTACGGCACCATACCGGTGGTCCGCGCCGTCGGGGGTCTCGCGGATACGGTATTCGACAAGGACCATTCCGATCGTCCTCTGCATCAACGCAACGGCTACCGCTTCGATGACTACGATGTTCCCGGACTTGAATCGGCCCTAGGTCGCGCGATCGAGTGCTACTACCAGTACCCCGAGCACTTCCGCGAACTGATGAAGAACGCGATGCGTGCGGACTATTCCTGGAATCAGCCCGGACAGGATTATCTGAACATCTACGACTTCATTCGGGATCGCTAGGCGAGACCCCGATTCACGACCCCTTCGTTGACGCACAATGCTGCGTCAGGAAAAACACTAATTATGCTGATTTACAACTTGTTTCCGCTGCTTGCAGGTCCCTTCGACCAATGGGAACCACATCTTGAGCGGGCCGCGGCCATGGGTTTTGATTGGGTGTTCGTCAACCCGATTCAGAAGCTCGGACGCTCCGGCAGTTTGTATTCCATCGCGGACTACTTCGCGATCAACCCTACCCTAGTGCAACCGCGATCCCGGCTCGATCCAGACGACCAAGTGCGCGCGATGGCAAGGACGGCGGAACAGCACGGTCTGTCACTCATGATCGATCTGGTGATTAACCATTGCGCCGAGGACAGCGCACTGGTGGCATCACACCCCGACTGGTTCGTGCGCGACCAAGGCCGCGTCGCGCACCCTTTCTGTGTCGAGGAGAACGGCAACAAGGTGATCTGGCGCGACCTCGCCCAGTTCGATCATCAGCGCGCGTTGCAGCACGCGGATGAGGACAACGCTGAGGGTCTTCTCAGTTATTGCGTGCAGATGGTGCGACACCTGCTCGACCTCGGCTTCAGGGGCTTCCGCTGTGACGCGGCCTACCAGATCCCGACCGAGTTCTGGCGCCGGCTCATTGAGCGCATCCGCGCCGAGCATTCCGATACCGTCTTCGTCGCGGAGACCTTGGGCTGCACCCCTGGGCAAACCAGAGAAACCGCGTCAGCCGGTTTCGACGGAATCTTCAATAGCGCAAAGTGGTGGGACTTCCACGGCAACTGGCTGCTTGAGCAGTACGAGTTGACAAGGCAGATCGCGCCGTCTATCGGCTTTCCGGAGAGCCACGACACCCGACGCATGTTCGACGAGTTCGAAGGCAACATCGACGCGCTGCGTCAACGCTATCTGTTCACGGCGCTATTCTCCAGCGGTGTGATGATCCCGATGGGTTTTGAGTATGGGTTCAGAAAACGGCTCGATGTCGTCAATACCACCGAGGGTGACTGGGAACAGCCCAACGCGGACATCACGGACTTCATCGGTGAGGTCAACAAGATCAAAAACGACGAACCATTGTTTTCTTCCGAGGGCCGCATCGACCGGCTGGATCATGCAGACCCCGCGATCCTGGTTCTGCGCAAGCACGCCATTGACGGCCCGGAACGGGCATTACTGGTGTTGAACAAAGACCCCTGGTCCCGGCAGCGCTTTTTCGTCGACGACCTCAATAATCTGTTGCCCTCGTCGGCACCACTGCGCGACCTCTCCCCGGACTGGCCAATGGACGATCTGCCCGCGCCATTCGAATTCTGGCTCGGGCCGGGCATGGCAAGAGTACTCAAGGCCGCCGACGCCTGAGAAACCCCCGTTAGGCTTGTCAACTCCGCTGCTCGGCTATTCGCTCTCGGCAGCCGTTGCAGAGGCATGTTTGCGAATGGCGGCAAGCAGTGCGTCAGTGCCAGCGGTCTTGTCGACATAAGCAGAGGCGCCCGCCGCGCGCATCGCCGCGGCGCGATCCGCTTCGTTGTACATCGATAGGGCGATAACACGCACACTGGGCCACAGCCTTGTGATGCGGCGGGTTGCCTCCTGCCCATCCATCCTCGGCATCGAATAGTCCATCAGCACGATCTCCGGATTCAGCCGCTCGACTTGCGCGATTGCTTCGATCCCGTCTTGGGCCTCACCGACAATTTCGATATCCGGCTCGTCCGACAACAGCATGGACAGGCCCTGCCGAACCATCGCGTGGTCATCCACGAGCAGGATGCGCACGCGGACGCTGTCGGACTCGACCGATTTCGATTTGGCAGCGGGCGGTTCGAGGATCGATCGATCAACGCCCGCCAGCGGTCCGGTGAGTTCACTCTCGGCCTCCAACGGCGCGGTCAGCGTAACGCGGGTGCCCTTTCCCAGGCTGCTTTCGATCGTACACAGCCCCCCCAGAAACCGCAGGCGCTCGCGCATGGCGAGAACGCCACACCCGGTACCGCCGACGCCGCCGTCAAGCAAGCGCTCACTGTCGAAGCCGTCCCCATAATCCTGAATGATGATGCGGAGCTGACCGGACTCAGTTTCCGACAGATCGACCTCGGCGGTGTCGACCTGCGCGTGCTTGACCACATTGAACAACGCCTCCCGCACCGATTCGAACACAACGCGGCGCACATCGTCGCGATTTGGCGAGACGTCTCGGCCCAGGGACAGATCCACGTTCAAGCCATAGTTGTCCCGCATTGTCCGGGCAAGCCACTCCAGGGCCTCTGGCAGGCCGCCTTCATGCAAGATCGGCGGGCTCAGATCAGCCACCAGCGTGCGAGCGGCGTCAATCGCCTGATCCAGGAGATCCTTGACCCCGGCGAGTGCATCCTGGGACTCTCCTTCCACCGCCTTCGAGCCCATGCGTCGCTCCAGGCGGTCGATCCCGAACACGATCCCGACCAGTAGTTGCTGCAGATGGTCGTGAAGCACCTTCGACAGTCGTTCCCGTTCCCGCTGTTCGGCCAGGGTGAGTTCCGAGGTCAGCCGCCCGAGCTGCTCGGCGCGGCGCTGGAGCTCGTCATGGGAATTCCGCAGCGCCTCATCGGCCGCTTTCCGCTCGGAAATGTCCAGGCTGGTGCCGACCATACCGTCGAAGTCGCCGTCCGGCGTGAAGATGGGCCGCGCGAAGGACTCCAGCCAGCGCCATTCGCCATCCGCCCGACGCACTCGGCATTCGCCGTGGAAGGGCTTGCGCTCGCCACAATCGGCCAAGAATGCCGCCAGGTAGTCTTCACGGTCGTCGGGGTGAACAAGGTCACGCCAGTGATTACCGCTGAGGCCTTCCTCCGGCAGTCCGAAATAAGACAGACAGGTCCTATTCACGAACGCAAGGGATATGGTCGCGTCATGGACCCAAATCACCAGCGGTAATTCGTCCGCCATGATACGAAAGCGGCGTTCACTTTCCCGCAACGCTGCTTCGGCCTGGCGTGCTGCCTGAATCTGCTTACGCTCGGTGATGTCTTCGTAGACCACCACGGAGCCCAAGTTCTGTATCGGCAATGACGCGGCGGTGACGCTGAGCCAGCGGCGCTCGCCGTCGGGTTTGATCAGGACCATCTCCTGATCATGAATCGCAGCGCCGTCAGCGACTGCACGCACGGCTGCGTGTTCACCGCGCGGCATCGGCGAGCCGTCCGGACGCGCCATGGTCCACCGTGGGCCCACGATCTGGTGTTGCGGGTGCTGCGCTGGCCTTAGGCCGAGCATGCGCTGCGACGCTGGGTTGCTCTCGATAACATCTCCATCGGGACCGCAGACGGTAATGCCCAACGGAAAGGCTTCGAACAGCGTCCTGTATTTCGCGAGTGCGACCTTCAGGGCCCCTTCGGCACGACGCCGTTTGGTGATGTCCAGCGAGATGCCGCCGATGCCAATCGCCTCTCCCCGTGCATCGACAAGCGGAAATAGTGTCGACAACAGGGTATGCGTCACGCCATCGGTCGCTCGAACCGTTTCTTCCGTCGTACGAGCGACCCGAGAACTGATAACGTTACGGTACTTGGCCAGACATGGATCGGCCGCGTCGGGGGGAAGCACTTGCGCGGGCGTCTTGCCCACCAGATGGGCATTCTTGACGCCGAACAAGGCCTCATAGGGCGGATTGATCGCGAGATAGCGGCACTGCGCGTCCAACATGAACATGCTCGCGGGCGCATTGTCCAGCAGACTCTGTAGCTGCAGGTGGCTTTCCCGCAAGGCCTGCTCGGCGATCATGCGCCACTCGATATCGATCAGGACCGCGAGCTCCCTTGCCGACTCGAGCTCCTCGGACTGCCAAGGCAAGCAGTGCAACTGCACTGTCCGGCGCCAGGCAGCGAAGGATTTGCGGGGACTCAGCCGGACGTCATCCTCGGGTGTCACGGCCTTGTCCGGATCACCGCCCCAAGTCACGTGGCGCAATTGCTCGCCGCGGAACCAGATCAGTTCCATCAGCAGATCACCCCGAAGCGGCTGCACCAGCACGCCGGCCGCGGTTTCGGTGATTTCGGCAGTCCAGTCCAACTCCTGGCTCAGGCAATCCGTGATGAACATGGCGCCGGGCTCATGCGAGCCCAGTGCTGCGAGCCCCTCGACAATCTGGGGAATCTGCGCCGCGCTCGGCGTGACACCCCCGGTGAAGACCCCGTCGGCGCGAACCAGCGCGACGCCGTCCGCGTCAACGGCGCCGAGTACGTCGGCGAGCTCGGGCCCGGTAATCAGGTCGGCTAGACGGATACCTGAACGCATGGCATTGATTACGCGCTCGCGGCAAGCCTTTAGCTCGACGCGACGCCGACGCCGATTGATCTCTTCCGCGAGCACGACCTGGGTGGCGAGATCCTGGGCGAGCCAGCCCACCAGCTCGCGCAATCGGCGCGGAATCACGCGTGGCGTCTGATGATGGCATGCAATCAGGCCCCATAAGGCGCCGTCGTGCATTAGCGACGCGGTCAGGGTCGCGCGAACCCCCATGTTGTGCAGATACTCAAGGTGCACCGGCGAAACACTGCGCAGTTGACTCAAAGACAGGTCCAACGTCGTGTCGCCGGCGCCGCCGTGCAGCGGCACTAGCGGTGACGGCTTGTCATAGATGTCGGCAATGACCCGCGTCGGATTGATGGTGTAGAGCCGACGCGCCTGAACCGGAATGTCCGTCGCCGGGTAATGCAATCCCAAAAAGGATTCCATTTCGTCAGCACATGCCTCCGCGACGACTTCGCCGTGCCAATCGGCATCGAAGCGGTAGATCATGACCCGGTCGTAGCCAATCAGCTGCCGCAATGCGGTGACCGCGGCGCCAAGCTTGGCCTGCAGGTCCGTCTCGTCGCGAACGCCAGCGAAACGCGCGAGCGTATGCTCGAGCCAAGCCTCTTCCGACATTGAGTCCGGAGTCGACATCTCGAGCTCGAGTTCGAGCACTAGATAGTCACCGCTTGGATAGACGCTACCCGAGAACGCGTCGTCGCTGCCGGGCGCCCGCCAATCGAAAGAAACAGTCTGGCACGGCCCGTCACGCCACCTGCCCTGAGCGTCGCGCACCGCTCCCGCCAATTCAGGACCAAGAACGCTCCCGAGTGTCTGACCCAGTAGATCGTCAGGTCCCAGCAGCAGGCCCCCGCAATTTTGAGAGACCTGGGTCACGACCTGAGCCTCCCCCACCAGTGCTAGGAGGACGCCGCGCGGCTGAATCGAGCCCGGAATGTGGATGGGCTCTTGATCGCAGAGACTCAGGTCCGGAATCGGATGATCAGTTGCGGTTGGGGGCTGCATGGAGTTGAAACAAGAATGTAGCTTGCGCGTCAGGTAACGCGTAGGACGAAGACCGCCGTGGGCCGTGGAGGCCGACGGATCGCCCGACAAGTAATCCGCTGCCGGAGCAGAATGACACAATTTCGGCTTGCATGTATCCCTGCGATCGAGGTGCGAACCCCGCAACCCGCGGGCAACCGCGGGCCGTGTCGGACATCAGCGATTTGCAAAAACCCTTTCCCATCAAGCCAATAGCAATGGCGAACTCGTTCGGAGCGGGTAGACCCGCTGATCGAGGGGCAGAACGTTAACTGCGCTGTGTCTATCTCGTTCTTGAATCCTCGTCAAACTGGGCCTACTAAGAACGGTTGATGACAACGAGCCGACACCTTAGTGTTGCGGGCGAACGACCGACAACCAAAGATCAAACCGTACAAGCCCGAATTCGGGTTAGGCTCAGCGTCGGCTCAGCCGCCGGCTTTTGAGGGAAACGCTGATCTCAGTGGTTCAGTGGGTTCCGCGCGCCGTCTTGATGCCCGGCGATTCTCAAGCGCCGAAGCGCCTGAAAATGAATGGCGGTGCAAATCGCGTCTTCCGCTTCGCAGTGATTTTGAGCTAGGACGGCCGACGGGTCAGTCTTTCCCTCCGCACAGGATGCAGATCGCCATGTTTCTCGATCTCACCGGGCTCGCCACCCGTCTCGATATCCCAATCCCCTCGGAGGCGTATGCGACCAACGTTCGATTCGACGGGGTCAACACGCTCGAACAGGCCGCGGCTACGGATATCTGTTTTGCCGAGCAGACTGAACACGCGGAACGGGTGTCATCGAGCGCTGCAGGCGCTGTTCTGGTGCCGGAGGAATTCCCCGCTGTCTCGGGCCCGTTGCTGATACGGGTGCTGGACCCACGTGGTTCCTTTTTCGCCATTGCTGCTTGCTTCTTGCCAGCCGCCGAGGCAGCAGGTGTCCATGCGAGCGCTCAGGTGGACCCGAGCGCACGACTCGGCGAAGGCGTCTCGATCGGCGCCTGCGCCGTGGTCGCCGCGAACGCGAGCATCGGCGACGGTTGCGTAATCGGAGCCGGCGTATGGATCGGAGCGACTGTGACCCTTGGGGCAAACTGCGTCATCGAGGCCAACGTGATGCTGCATCCTGGCAGCAGCCTCGGCGAGCGCTGTGTCATCCACTCGGGAGCCGTCATCGGCGGTGACGGCTTCGGTTTCCAGTGGGACGGTCAACGCCATCGCAAGGTGCCGCAGCTGGGGAAGGTCGTAGTCGAAGACGACGTGGACATCGGCTGTAATAGCTGCATCGACCGTGCCACGCTCGGCGAGACGCGCATCCGCCGTGGCGTCAGGATCGACAATCTGGTGCAGATTGGGCATAACACCGACATTGGCGAACACGTGATTCTGGTCAGCCAGTCTGGCGTCGCGGGAAGCAGCACGGTCGGTAAAGGTGCCATGATCGCTGGCCAAGTGGCGGTGTCAGACCACATCAAGGTCGGCGCCGGCGCCCGTATCGCGGGGCAGTCGGGCGTCACGAAAGATGTCCCCGCAGGCGCCGCGGTGTTCGGCACACCGGCGCGACCCATGAAGGACACCCTGCGAGAACTCGCGGCCCTGTCGCAATTGCCGGACACGCTCAAGGAAGTGAGGCGCCAGCGTCGTGAGCTGGCTGACCTGGAGAAACGCCTGCGGGAACTCTCGGGACAGGCGAGTTCAGGTTCGGTGAACTGATCCGCACGTTGCGCGAGGACCATACGCCTTAGGAATGCACCAATCATCGTCACCGCCGCTCCCCGAGAGTGATACCCGTCAAAGAGTCGTCCCGGTATCGAGCAGGATCGAGCGTTGAAAGCCGGCTCCAATTGGGATGGCCTTTTTCGGCCGTCCTGCGCTATGAAAAGTCCGTCAATCCCGCGCGGCAAACAAAGGCCTGAAGAACTGCGCCTTCAGCGATGCGGCGAATCGGTCAGGCCGCACTGTCGTCGGGTGCTCAAACTCTGGCGGTATCCTTTTTATGCTTCGCGTAGGATTTGCGCTTTTTCTTGCCGCCCTTCTTCTTTGTCTTGGTTGCGGATTTGATGGACTTTTTGGCCCTCGGGCCATCGGGCCGGGTACCTTCGGTTAGAAGCGGTTTCCGCCGGCAGATCAGCGCATCCTTATTCGCCTGCAACAGGGCCAAAGCACGCTCAACATAATCTCGGGAGCGAATGTCGCCGAGCATATAGCGCCGAAGCAGATACAACCATTGCTCATGGATCTCGCAGGGCTCGTCCGCACTGCGCTCGGCGATCGGACAGTCTTCACAGCGTAGCGACCAGGTTCGTTCCGAAATAGTCCGGCGCTGCCAGTAACGGCGGTAGTCCGCGGCGTGCTGCACCACCCAGTCCATGGCCCTCGTGTCATGCTCTTCGGTCGGAAACTGAAGCAGATGTCGCTTGAGGGTCTTGATCTGAACACCGAGGAACTCCTCGTTGCCAGCGTCCGATCTATCGAAACTCAACACGAAGCGGACGATGCAGGCAAGTAGCGGGTCGTCGGCAATGAACATGGTAATACTTCGCGATGGAGCCTGTCAGGACCGCACACAGCTAAACAGGGACTCAGCTTAGACGGTTACGGTACTTGAAGGCTCGGTCTGGCGCGTCCGAGGGAGGATAGTATCGAAACCCAACGACGTCGAGCGCTTCGCGTCGAACCACCAAAACCGGACGGGCCACCGGCGTCTCGGAAAGGCCTTACGCGAACTGACTTCAGATCAGTCTAACAAAGCGCGGTAGCTGTACCAGGTCGCATAGCCGAGCAGAGGGAATAGCACTACCATGCCAACGAACCAGGTCAAAATGCCGATACCCGTCAGCGCGACGATCATCGCCGCCCAAAGCGCCATCGGCTGCCAGTTCTGTTTCACGGCCCGGTAGCTCGCCGAGATGGCGGGGATCGGCCCCGCGTCGCGGTCGACGATCATTGGAATCGCTACCGCACTGGTGACGAAAACCACGACGGCAAGGAGCGCGCCGATGACCAAGAAAAATCCGAGGATTGCCGGGTCCAACCTGCCGGCCAAGAAGTTCTCCCAGTTGTAGGCGGTCGGACCGAAGGCATCCATTTGGAATGCGAACAGCAGCGACGAGAAACGCACCCAAGCTGCCATGACCAAGGCAAGAAAGACCGCGAACAGACTCAGGTTGGTGCGCCGATCCCAGAGCAGCGCAAGGCTGGCACCGATGCGGACGCGCTCGCCGGACGCGTGCTGGCGCGCCGCCACATAGAGCCCGCAAGCGAGAAAGGGTCCAATCAGCAGCAGGCCGGTTATAAATGCGGTCGTAAAGCCCGGATTCCGTATCGTCAGCGTCACTGCACCCGCGCAGACCAGCGCGAACAGTACGCCGAAGAGAAGACTGACGCCGGGCGCCGCGATAAAGGTCCGCCAACCCGCCTTGAGCCAATCAACCGCCGCGGTCGAATCCACCTCAAGAATTCGAGGATCGCCGACGCCCTGCGCGGGCGATTGTGATCGGGTGCTGTGATCATCGGCGTTGGTAGTCATCAGACCTTACTCCTGCCTTGATTGGGCGTGACTGGTCGTGAGTTTGCGACGACAAGGCGATCACGGTCGTCTCCGTTTAGAGCTTAAGCCATGCGCTTGGTTTCATCAGCGGACGGGTGAAAGAAATCCGGATGCTCGATCACCTCGCGAGTGATATCGGCGACGAGACGCGCATCGTATGCTCTGCCCAATTCCTACCCAGGCGGTAGCGCAAAACTAGACGACCGTAGCAAGGCCTGGCCAACTCAGGAGACGCCCGGAAAACGGACGCGCCGAGCAACAGGCCCCGCCTTGCCTTCCCGCCCGCAGTGGCCTCTGCATCCGGATGCATCTTCGATTCCCCGCGCATCCGGATCGGCCTGCTTGAGCCAGTGTTGGAACAGGACCCAGCCTGAGCACAGAGCTGCCAGTGCAAGGATGGCGATAAGATATTGCAACATCGGCATGGTCGATCAGTCTTTGGTCACGCGGAGCTGAACAGCCCCGCGAAGCCCATGAAGGCCATGGACAGGATTCCGGCGATGATCAGGTTCATCGCCGTGCCGCGAATCAGCCGCGGTAACGGGGCCAGTTCCGATTCCTCGCGCAGACCGGCCATCAGCACCAGCGCCAACGTAAAGCCCAGCCCAGCGCCCAGGGCGTAGATCATACCTTCCACTAGACCGTAGCCCTTATTGGTGGAGAAGATGGCTAGCCCAAGGATGGCGCAGTTGGTGGTGATCAGCGGCAGGAAGATGCCGAGCGCACGGAACAAGCCGGGGCTCAGTTTCTTGATGACCATCTCGATAAACTGCACGGTACTGGCGATGACGACGATGAAACTGATCAGGCGCAGGTAAGGCGCGTGAATCAGCACATAGGTGTTCAGCACCCAGGCGCAGAGGGCGGTGATCAGCATGACGAAGATGGTCGCAAGGCCGAGCCGCAGCGACGTCTCCAGGCGACCGGAGACACCGAGGAACGGGCAGAGGCCCAGGAAATAGGCCAAGACGAAGTTGTTGATCAGCAGCGCGCTGATGAAGATCCAGACCAGTTCGTTCATCGCGGACTCACCTCCGCATCGGCGAGTCGCTCGGCGAGCTGTTCCTTGCGCTCCTTGATCCAGCTAAAGAACAGCAGCAGCAGGCCCAGGGTCAGAAAACCGCCCGGAGGCAGGATCATGATGACCCAGGGTTCGAAGTTCGCTCCGAACAGATCGATGCCGAAGAAGCGACCCTCACCCAGGATCTCGCGCACGCTGCCCAGTGCGAACAGCGCGAACAGGAAGCCGCTCGCCATGCCCAGCGCGTCGACCACGGCCAAGCGGACGCTTTGCTTGGCGGCGAAAGCCTCCTGGCGGCCGAGAATCATACAGTTGGCGACGATCAGCGGGATGAAGGCGCCGAGTTCCTTGTGGATCTCGGGCAGCAACGCCGCGAGCGCGAAGTCGGTCACGGTGACGAAGGTGGCGATGATGATGATGTAGGTGGAGATCCGCACCTGCTTTGGTATCCATCGCTTCAGCGACGACACCAGGAAGCTGGACGCGACCAGCACGAAAAAGGTCGCTCCGCCCATGGCCAGCGCGTTGACCGCGGAGTTGGTGACCGCGAGCATCGGGCACATGCCGAGCACCTGCACGAATACCGGATTGTCCCGCCACAGTCCCTTGATGAATTCCTGATAGGCGTCAGGCTGTGGCTTTGGCATGGGTCACCTCGCGCTCCAACTCGGCAGCTGTCGGCTTCATTCGGACTCACCGGGCTTGGTCTTCGCCGGCGCCGGCGGCGCGTTCAGGTCGGCGAGGCGTTCCAGCCAGCGCTGATTGGCCTCGTTAATGATCCGCACCACCGCCTTGGACGAGATGGTGGCACCGGTGATGGCGTCGACCTGGTTTGATTGCGTCTTTGTGCCCTTTTTAACGGCGACGATCTCCGGATCCACGGAGAGCGCGTCGAAGTTGGCGACGAAGGCCAGATCCTTGTAAATCTTGTCGCCAAGCCCAGGCGTCTCTCGGCTCTCCAGCACCTCCATGCCGGAGACCTCGCGCTTGGACGGCAGGTAGCCGTAGAGGACCCGGATGATATCCTGGAAGCCCGGCCCCGCCGCGGGGATCGCGTAGCCCACCAACGCGCCGTCAGCGTCGTAGCCGGCGAAGATCGCATCGTCGGTCTTGTCCTCGACCTCGCTCGGGACCAGTTGTCCGTCCTCGAAGACCACCTGTTGCATCCGGTCGATTCCCGGAAGCACCTCGAATACCGCCTCCCGCAAAACCCTCGCCTTGTAAGCCTCGATGGCAGGCAAGGTCGCCTCGTAGACCGTGACGATGATCAGGCCGGACAGCAGTCCCGCCAGACCCAGCGTCGCGACCAGGCGGGTGGACGACGGCTCGGTGCGTTCAAGGTCCGCCTTGTCGGTCGCGTTCATTCGCCCTTGAGCCCCTTGCCGAACACCCGCGGCTGGGTGTAGCGGTCGATCAGCGGCGTCGCCGCATTCATCAGCAGGACTGCGTACATGACGCCCTCCGGAAAACCGCCGAAGACCCTGATCAGCACCACCAGCAGCCCAATCCCGATGCCGAAGATCCAGGCACCCTTGGGCGTGATCGGCGAGCTGACCGGATCGGTGGCCATATAGATGGCGCCGATCAGCAGTCCGCCGGAGAACAGCGAGAACAGCGGCCCTGGATATTGCTGCGGATCAATCAGAAACAGCAGGCTCGAAAACGCAGCCACCGAGGCGAGAATGGCGGTCGGGATGCGCCAGTCCAGGTCGCGGCGCAGCAGCAGATAGACACCACCGAGGATCAGCAGCAGCCCGCTGGTCTCGCCGATACAACCCGTGGTCTTACCGATCATCAAATCCCAGAGCGGTGTCGATTGAGACTCGAACTTCATCAATCCGAGCGGCGTCGCAGAGCTGACGGCGTCATAGCTGGCCTGCATGAAGGGCGCCGCGAACAGCGAGCCCGGCACGTCAAAGAACGCCACCGGGCCGGTCGCCGGGCTCCAGGTAGTCATCGCCACCGGAAAGGCCGCCACAAGGAACACCCGCCCCACCAGCGACGGGTTGAACAGGTTGTAGCCGAGACCGCCCCAGATGACCTTGCCCAGGCTAATGGCGACCATACCGCCGAGAAAGGCCATCCAGAGCGGCAGGGTCGGCGCCAGGCACAGTCCCAGCAGCAGACCAGTCACCAGGCCGCTGTAATTGCCCAGCGCTTCGCGGCGCTGATGGACGGGGGTGAAGACCCATTCGGTCAGCACCGCACCCGCGATGCTCGCGAGCAGGATCAGCAACGCACCGAGGCCGAAGTACCAGACCCCGGCCAGGGTCGCCGGCAGCAGCGCCAGCAGCACATCGCGCATCGCCTGGGCCGTGGTCATCGGCTGCTTCAGCAGCGGCGACGGCTGCACCAGCAGCATCGGGTCCTTCGGCGTCATTTGGACTTGTCCCTAGCGATCCCTTTTCTGGACCAGATATCGTGCTTGGCACTTCGGATCAGTTGCACGATCGGGATACCGGACGGACAGGAATAGGTGCAGGAACCGCATTCGACGCATTCCATCACCTGGGCATGCTTCATCTCCTGATACATGCGCGCCTTGGCCATCCGAGCCAACCGCGACGGATTCAGAAAATACGGGCAGGCTTCGACGCAACGGCCACAACGGATGCAGGCATACTCCGTTGGTCGTGCGGTCTCTGTCCTGGTGAAGGCGAGCAGACCGGAACTGGTCTTCAGGATCGGCGCATCCAGACTTGCCAGCGGGATGCCCATCATCGGCCCGCCCATGATCACCTCGCGGGTATCGTCGCCGAGTCCACCGCAATAGCGCAGCACCTCGCGCACCGGAGTGCCGATGGGCACCAGCAGGTTCGCCGGCCGCGGGATACCGGAGCCGGACACCGTCACCCTGCGGTCGATATAGGGCATGCCGGTCTCGAAATAGTCGGCGATCGCGGCGATGGTGCTGACGTTGTTCATGATGATGCCCAGATCCGCCGCGTGCAGACCTGCAGGGATCTCGATCCCGAGGATGGACCGAATCATCATTTTGGAGTCGCCCTGGGGGTACTTGACCCGCAGCGGCACGACTCGAAATCGTTGGTCATCGCCGATCAATCGGCGCAATCCATCGATTGCATCGGGCTTGTTCAGCTCAATGCCGATGATGGTCTCGTCGGCCCCAAGTAGCGTATGCAGTATCTCGAGCCCCTGCAGCAGCGCCTCCGGGCGCTCCACCATGACCCGATGATCGTTGGTCAAATAGGGTTCGCATTCAGCGCCATTGGCGATCAGATGCTGGATCTTGAGTCCGTCACGCAGCGAGTACTTGACGTGCGCGGGCAGCGCCGCGCCGCCCAGACCGACAATGCCGGAGCGCTGAACCACCGACACGAGATCCTCTAACGTGAGACTGCGCCAGTCCGGCGGCGGCGCCACACTCAGGCGTTGTGTGGCGTAGGGATCGGCCTCGATTTCGATGGCTTGATCGTAGCGCCCGTCCGGAAAGCGCCGCCGGCCCAGGGCTCGAACCCAGCCGGTGACTGGGGCATGCAGCGCGCAGGAGACGAAGGCATCGGGTTCGGCAATGACCTCCCCGCGACAGACCCGCTGGCCGACCTCGACAATCGGCTTCGGCGACGCTCCCAAATTCTGATGTAATGGCAGCACATAGCGATCGACGAAGGGCATTCGCTGGGTTGGCAGCGCCTCGGTGCCGTCCTTGAAAGCTTGCGGGTGGATGCCGTGGGAGAAACTGCCCTCGAACAGGGTCGACAACAGGCTCATTGGCGCGTCTCCGACCCCTGGGATGGCCGCGCCACGGGTAAACCAACCGGCGGCGGCGAGCCGTAACCCGCCAGGACCATCAGCCGGTCTTTGATGTCCCGGCGCAGCTGCTGCTCGTAGTCGGCGCGCAGATCCTGAATCTGGCGCTGATGATCCGCCTTCAGGGCCGCGATCTCGGCCTGTCGGTCGGTGACCACCCGCGCCTCGGCCTGCTGCTGGATCAGCGCCGTGAACGGCGTCACCAGGCCGGCGAGCTCCTGCAACACCCGCCACGCCTGGCGGCGTTCGGCGCAGACCCGCACCAGGGCCTGATCAACGACCAGCCGTGCGGGGTCACTGCCATCGGTCGTCTGTTCGACGAATGGCGTACATTTGCCGCGCTCCAGGGCCGAGAGATCCAGATAATCGACCAACGGGGTCGGTTCCGGCGCAGTATCGCTCAAAGGCCGAAACAGCTCGACGAACCGACCCTCTCCGAGGGCCCAGTGCGCGGGCGTGACGGGACGCCCATCGGGATCAGATGCCCAGCATTCTCCAGCGTCCCGATTGCCACTCAGGTCGATGCGCGAACCGAAGACGCCGTCAGCGCAGGGATCATAGCGAAACAACGGCAACACGCGAGCCGCGACGGAGGCACGGGCCCGTTCCAGGGTGCAGTCCGTGGCAAAGCCATGCGCCTGCGGGCTCGGTGCATGAACATGGACCAGCGCTGGTCCGCGATGACCAAAGGCACCGTCCAGGCTCGAAGCGAGATGATCCCGAGCGGCGATGCAACTCTGGGCGAGATAAGCCTCGCGCTGGGACACCGCGAGCAGCGCGACATCGATGCCCGCATCCTCGACGGCGGCTGCCGCGAGACCGAGACCGGCCCGCGGGCCGAGACCGAGATCCAGGTCGGCCAGCAGCAGCACCCGCAGCGGCAAGTCGGATCCCAGCAGCCGATAGAGCTGTGACAGGCCCCTGCCGCCCAAACTCGCGCTGTCGCCCACCAACAGGAGCGATGGGCAGCATGCGAGCTCCTGGGCGTCGAGTTCGCGCCAGGACAGGCCGTCCAGATCGGCCCAGAGTCGGGCGGCGTCCGCCGGGCGCTCCAGCTCAAGACGGGCCTTGCGCAGCAGGACCAGATCACGGGTTGCCTGACGGAGCTGCCCCTCCAGCAAACCAGTCGCTAACTCGGCACCATCGCCGCTCCAGTCGAGTACCACGGGTCCGGCGAATGGATTATCCGGAAAGGCACCAGCCCAGCCAACGACCGCGCCCGGGGAAAGAACGATACCGCACCCCGCCCGGCCGAGCCCATGCTCGCCATCGCGCAGACGCCAGGCCC
>JBATTL010000492.1:0-1543 GCA_049670525.1 Thiohalocapsa sp.
GTTACAGGTCGCCGCCGGGCGCGGCGTCCGCCACCGGGTCGCCGCGATCGCCGAGCGGTTGCCGCTGACCGATGCCAGCGTCGACGTGGTCACCATGGGCTATGCTTTGCGCCATGTCGCCGACCTCGGAGTCGCCTTCGCGGAGCTTGCACGGGTGCTGCGCCCGGGCGGGCGGCTACTGATCCTAGAGATGGTACCTCCCGCCTCCCGTGGCGGCTATCTGTTCGCCAAGCTCTACCTCAAGCACCTGGTGCCGGCCCTGGCTTCGCTGGTCACGCTCAGCGGTGACTCTCGCCGCCTGATGCGCTATTACTGGGATACGGTCGACCAGTGCCTGCCGCCGGACCTGGTCATGGCCGCAATCGCGAACGCCGGATTCACCGATGTGCGGCGTACGGTTCGGTTGTCGCTGCTGAACGAGTACGGAGCCCGTCTTCCCGAAGCTGGGTCTACAACGAAGAACGCCAGCCGCTGAGAGCGGTCGTCGACGCCCCGGCAACCCCTAAGTCAGGCGGCGGGGGTCGAGTTGCCCTGCGCTGGCCGGCGGTGCAAAATGCCTGTTCGACAGCGCGTGTTCCTGACAGAATCGGTAAGTTATGGGAGAGATGGCGACGAATTCGCGGCCTTCGATCGAGCAAATCGAGGCGCTGGTGATCCGCACGCTGCGCCTCGAGGACGTGGGAGTGACCAGGATCGACCCCAATCAGGCGCTGTTTGGCAGCGGCCTCGGGCTTGACTCGATCGACGCCCTGGAGCTGGCCTTGGCCATCGTCAAGGAATACGGCGTGACTATCAGCTCAGAAGACCCGAACATCCAACAGATCTTCGCGTCGCTGAACGACCTCACCGCCTACATCCAGGCAGAGCAGGGCACCGGGTGATTGCCTCAGCGCCGGTGCTGACCGCACTGGCGATCGCCTACCCCCTGGTCAACCACGCCGGGGCCATGCTAGATCAGCCGTCGGCCGGACTGGCATGGCTTTTCCTGTTGCTGGGGTCGAGCTTCTGGCTCGGCCCCCGCTCCCCGGTGCTGTTGCTGCTCACCCTGCTGTGCCTGGGCGCGGCGGTCGTCGGCTATCTGGAGCACAGTGCCGACCTGCTCCAACGTGTGCCACCTGTCGTCATCGCCTTCGGGCTGGCCTGGATCTTCGGCCGCACACTGCTGCCGGGACGCACCGCGCTGATCTCGCGCATCGGCGAGCGCATGCGCGGCGAGCTGCCGGCCTCGGTGGCTCTCTATGGACAACGGCTCACCGCCATCTGGACCCTGTTCTTTATGCTCATGGGCCTGGAATGCCTGCTGCTCGGCCTTTACGCGCCACCGTTCTGGTGGTCGCTGTTCACCAATTTCATCAACTACGGGCTGATCGCACTGCTATTCGTCATCGAGTACCCGATCCGGTGCCTGGTGCTGCGCGATCTGGAGCACGGCTCCTTCGTCGATTCCCTGCGCGGGTCGCTGCGCCTGGGCCTGCCCTGAGGCCGGAAGCGCGCGCATGTCGCAGACGCCAGAGCAACTGCCCTTGCTCCCCGCTTTCGATGC
>JBATTL010000493.1:0-1859 GCA_049670525.1 Thiohalocapsa sp.
CGCCGAACAGCACGCCGTCACACTCGCCGCGGGAATGGCCTGCGAAGGCATGAAACCCGTTGTGGCCATTTACAGCACCTTCCTGCAACGCGCTTATGACCAGCTCGTGCACGACGTCTGCCTGCAAGGGCTCGACGTCACCTTCGCCGTCGACCGCGCCGGGCTCGTCGGCGCCGATGGTGCCACCCATGCTGGCAGCTTCGATCTGAGCTATGCCCGCCCGCTGCCCGGTCTCGTCATTGCCGCACCCGCGGATGAAAACGAATGCCGGCAACTGCTGCAGACCGCCTACGAGCATCCCGGCCCGGCGCTGGTGCGCTACCCGCGGGGCACCGGCCCCGGTGCCGCAATCGACAAACAGACCAAGTCCTTAAAGATCGGCAAAGGCGAACTGCGTTGCGAGGGCCAGGACATCGCGCTGATCGCGTTTGGCAGCCGTGTCGCCGCCGCCGAACAGGTCGGCGAACTGCTTGGGCTGACAGTAGCCAATATGCGCTTCATCAAACCGCTGGACGAGGCGCTGATTCTGGAGCTGGCCGACCGGCACCGGCTGCTGGTCACGGTGGAGGAGAATACCATTGCCGGTGGTGCCGGCTCCGCGGTGTCCGAGTTGCTCGCAGCACACGGCATCGAGCGGCGTTGCGTGCACCTGGGTCTGCCGGATGCCTGCCAAGAGCAGGGCGAACACGGCGAGCAGTTGGCCGCCTGCGGGCTGGATGCCGATGGCATTGAGGCGCGCGTGCGGGCAGAGATGCATGCGCTCGGCCTGCAGCCGGACCGAACCCAACTCACGAGTATTCGCGCCGTCTAGCCGTGATCCTGACGCTGTTGCGCCGATTCGCGGCGCCAGCGTAGCGCCAGATCTGCCAGGTGCGACATCAAGGCCAATGCCAGGATCAATGCGATCCACCCCCACCAGACATCTGCGAGCGCGGCGCGCACCGTTAGTAGCAGCAACGCCCCGGAAACCAGTGTGGGCGCGATGTCCGCGAACAGCTGTTCGCGTCCGTAGTGACGGCTGAGCCAAGCGAGAAGCACCGCCTCGACAGCCACCAACAGCAGGATCAGATCGATGATCCGGCCGGATGTAAACAGCGGCTCGAACCATGCGTTCATCGATGTACCCGCATGATCAGCGTCTGAGCCGTGGCATGCGGAAGGGCAGCATGTACTGCACAACGGGCGAACGGAAGCGATTCAGCGACAGGCTCTCGTGCACCGCCGTGACCGGTGTGTCGAGTAGGTGGGAGCGGATCACGGAGCGCGAATAGAAAGGCGTGTCTTCGAGGGTTTCGACGACCTGGGGAGGATGCCCGCTATCCGCCTGGCTGCCACGCGCCACGCGCCAGATTGGTGTGGGCGGCAAGCGGTGATTTGGTGGCGGTTCGAACTCGCTCAGCGAGCCGTCGCTGGCAAACCGCAGGGCCAATGACAGCGGTCCGGTGCCACGCCGCTCCATGTTGTAAAGGATGGCGTTCTCGTCGCCGATGCGCGCGCGGGACCAGTCCCAGGACACGAAGCCGTCTTCAATGGGTTCTTCGCCCCAATTGCGGTCGAGGTACGCATGGCCGGTCCATCGCACAGCGGGGCGTTCCATTTCGACTTCGATACGGGCGCTTGGCGCCAACGGCCACCAGTGATGACGGCCGTTGGCGTGAAGCTCGAACGCCTGTTCGTTAATGAAGACCGGAGACAAATGGACCTTCCCGCGAACCCGTCGGGGGATTGGCGTGCCAATCTCATCGATGCTGACGGTCAGCGTCTGGTCACTGTTCCAGATCAGACTGCTCGGGCCAATCTTGAGGGTCGAGTCGCTCTGGGCCAGGGATCCGGCGCGGCGCTCCGTCATGGTCCAGCGA
>JBATTL010000494.1:0-10751 GCA_049670525.1 Thiohalocapsa sp.
GCTCGGGACCATGTGGGGACGGGAGCTGGCCGAGCAGATGCTCGAAACGGCCGGCTTCCGTGATATCCAGGCCCATGAGCTGCCCCACGACATCCAGAACATCTACTTCGTCGCAACGACGGATTGACTGGTGCTGGTGCGGCGCCGGTTGTAGGACTCGCAATGCGAAGATGACAACCGGCCCCTCGGTCCGACGTCTTTCCTGGCACGCGCTGCCTCTCGCGTCCGAGTAAGCGAACGAAAACCGCGGAGCCCATATCCATCGCGCTCAGAAACCGAAACAGCGCTCGTTATTGCTCTCGTCGCTCTCGGGCACCTGATTGAATGGTGAGTCAGCGCGGATGCAGATTTCGCGATTCGAGGGATCGCCCTCCAGCACGAGATCGATAGTCGTGGTGTCCGTGAATATCGCGCCTGGCGCGAGACCAGCGGCGACGGGCAGGTCCTGGAGAACCGCGTCGTCAGCGCTTCGAACGAGTCGGACAGAGAAAGAGCCGGGGGGCGCTGCCCCAATGTTGCGGACACGAAAGCGAACACTGACCTGGCAGTCGCGCTCCCGGCAGATCGTATCGGTCGATACATCCGGATCGATCACCAGGTCGGCGCGCTCGGGGGTATCCTGGCTGTCCTCGATGATGCGCTCGGCAACGGGCTCCACGTGGATCGAGGAGTGGTCCTCCGCGGTTCCTTCGGCATTTAGCGTCGCTGTCGAGTAGACGCCGACCACATCGAGACTGCGGTCGCTGACCAGCGTCACAAAACCATCGATAAAGCTCGCCGGTAATTCCCCGCCGTAGACCCGGCGGCGAATGTCCTCGCAGTCGACCGCGAGCGCCAAGCGCGGCCCCAGCACGTCGCTGGCGATCGCTTCTAAATCGCCCGGCTCTTGCGACCCGGGCGGAATCGCGAGTGCCAGGGACTTGTCGATACGCGCTGCCCTTGGCCCCGGATTGCGGACGTTGACGATCGTCGCGTAGTGGCCGCGTGCGAGACGCAGGTCGCGCGTATCCGGCTGGACGCCGCAAACGACCTTGGCGGCATAGTGATAGTGGCGGCCAGGGCGTGTTCGATCCTCGCGCGCATCCTTGGCGACCTTTTGCGCGTATAGCACGGCGCGGTTGGCGCGATCGCCGGTCGGGAAGCCAAGAGTCGCCTTGATCAGTAGCGCCTGGAAGAGCTTGACAGGCTCGAGGATCGGGAACGGCATGCAAGCGCCGGGAGCTATCGCCGCGCCGGGGGGAACAATGGGATCCAGACTGGCACCCTGGGCGGCGAGCGCCGGCGGTACGTCCGTCGCATTCATCGCTTCGAGTTCGAGCGGCAGGTCCAGAACCGCGACCTCAAGCTCCGGTACGCTGATTGCGTGGCCGTCGTTGCGGTCATTGCAAAGCGAGGGCGTCAGGGTCTCGGTGATCGGATTGTAGACGGCGTCGAGCGACAGCATCGGAAAATCACCGATGCGCCCGGAGCCGGTCCAGAAGGTCCGTACGACCTCGGGGTTGCCGTTGAAGACGAAGCCGACGTGTGCCAGATCGCCCACCGAGAGCGGTCCCGGCTCGGGACCATAGAACGAGAGTGTCGTCTCGTTGTCGGCGGGGTCGAAGATGACCAGATGATTCTGGAAGGGGTTTGCCGGCCCGTGATAGAAATCACTGAAGTCGTCCGCAACGTTGCCGGGAAAAACGAATTCCAAGTTGGTCGCCTGTTGTTCCGGGCCTGCCAGGACCAGGTCGACATCGACGTTGATCCAGGTTCCGGACTTGGTCTGGAGCGCGGTGGCGGCGAAGACGTCCTGAGCGCCCTGCGTGGTGTCCATCCAAACCGGCAAGGCGCGGTCGATGTCGTGGTGAAAAGTCGCGGAACTTGCGATCGTCGCCGCGACCTGCTGATAGTCACCGATGAAAGAGCCCAGGAACTGGGCGTTGGTCGAGGGCGCGACGGTAATGCGGGCGTTCTGGGAAAAGCTCTGACCGCCGTCGGTCGAGTGGGCGAAGTACAGATGGAACCGAAGATTGTCCGGGTCGTCGCGTCGGTCGTAAAAGGCGACATTGATCTTACAGTTCTCGTCGAGCCGGATCCAAGGGAAGAACTGGTCCTTTCCGTTCCCCTGAGTGTCATCGTTGATGCGTCGGGTGAAGCCGCCGGGCCAGGTCTCGCCGCCATCCGTCGAGCGCTTAAAAAAGATGTCGCCGTCGCCGAAGCGGTTGTCCGCGAAAACCAGAAAGAGGTCGCCGTAAAATTCGCTCGTGATGTTGCGGCATACGTCGAGGCTGGGGAAGCTGTTAACCCTGAAGGCATTGTCCTGATTCTCGACCGGATCGCCGAACTCGCCGAGCAGCGTCGTCCGCGGATTGGACTGGCAACAACCTGAACCGGCCACTCGAAAGGGGAACTGGATGACATTGTTCTCGACCGTGACGTCGTTTCCGAAGGTCAGGCCGCCGTCGCTCGATCTATCGAAGAGAATCGTGGCAGTGCCCTGGTCAACCTCGCTGATCCAGGCAACATAGACCTCGGGAGCGGGCGCGCCTCCACCTTCGGGATTCGCAGCGCCGAGCGTGGCGACCACGGCGCCCTGATTGTCGTCGGCTTCGGGGTCATTGACGAAAACATTGTCGGTTACTGATGGTGCCTGGAAGGACGCGCCGCCGTCGTCGGAGCCGGCGAAGCGAATATCACCGGATTGCATCCAGGCCATGTAGAGATTCCCGCTCATCGGATCAGCCGCGATGTGTTCCTTGTCTGGATGCCCTGGTCCGTCGGCACTGGAGACCACCTGGGTCGGGGCACCGAAGCTAGTGCCACCGTCCGTCGACTTGAAGACGTACATGGCGGACTCGGCGAGACCGAGGTTTCCCAGCGCGCCGGATAGTGTGAAATTCATGCAGGCGTAGTAGAGGTTGCCAGCACCGTCGAAGACGAGCGAGGGATCACCAGCGCCGCCGAACTCGTTCTGGAGCGGCAACAAGCCACCGCTCCAGGTCTGGCCCGAGTCCTGTGACGAATAGAAACCGCAATTGCTCTGCGGACGGTCGAAGATGAGGTTGTCGCCGGTGTAGTCGTTGGCTCCGGCAACCCAGTTGTCGTGATCGGTCGGATTGACCGCGACCGTGGTCTCGTTCTGGGCGCAGCCGGTAGGGACCCCGTCGTCAAAACAATTCGAGTCGGTGTCGCTCACCTTGATGTTGGGCAGGACCAGGACGCCATTGGGATCACGGTCCAAGACATCATCCGGGTCAGGGGGTGGCGCCAATGGCTCGACAACGAGTGGCGGCGGGAAGTAATAGACCGACTGATCGACGTCGCGCTCGCCGTCCGACTCCGGCCGCAGGGCAAGAAGAGCGGTCAGCAAAAGGACGAGAAACACTGTCAGGACGGTCTTCATCGTCGATTCCCCCATTTTCCGATCAGGTCGCGGTTGACGCCGCGCGGCCGATCCGATCGCCTACCCTGGCCAGGACAGCGAGCCCATCGCTTCGTCGATGAGCGAGGCGGCGCCAGATCAGTGCAGTGTGGATGGGAACTGCTTCGTGTCGCGTGCACAGCGCCGTGCGCAATACACCGGCTACGTCGATCCTCCAACGGCCAGGAATCGGCGGTGGCCATGCGCAACAGCCTTCGACACACAACAAAACCCAAACTCTAGCACGGATGTCAATCGTTGGTTTTCTGCCGCGCCCACCAGCCAAGCGGCCAGTCATGCTTGACGGTTGCCAGACCCGCGGCTAGGTTGCGCGCCTTACTACGCTGGGCCGTTCGACTCATCCGATCCCGACGCTCCTCGGCCGCCCAGTCCTAGCCAAGCCTGAAACAAACCGGTACCTTGCACAGCCTCCGAGTCGACCCCGCGGCCCAGTTCCATCAGTCTGAGCAGGATGCCGACGTGCGCCGTAATCCGTGTTGCAACAAGCCATCGTTTCGTCATACCGCCCCGGTGCCGTCTAGCCGATGACCAGTCTCCTAGCGATCGTCCTGATTCCGTTCGTTGCTGCGCCATGCGCATCCTGGGCCGGTACGGTCGGGCGGCTCGCATCGGCCTGGGTGGCCGGTGCGGTCACGCTCGCGGCACTGGCGTTGCTGGCCCTGCCCGGCCTCGCGGTTATGCAGGGGGAGGTGCTGCTGTGGCATCTGGACTGGGTGCCGGCGATTGGGCTGGCGCTGGCCTTGCGGCTGGATGGCCTGGGGCTCTTGTTCGCGCTGATGATCCTCGGCATTGGGTTGTTGGTGATCATCTACGCGCGCTATTACCTGTCCGAGCGCGACCCGATGGGTCGTTTCTACGCCTACATGCTGCTGTTCATGGGCGCCATGCTCGGTATGGTGATGTCCGAGAACCTGCTCTTGCTGCTGATGTTCTGGGAGCTCACGAGCATCAGCTCCTTCCTGTTGATCAGCTATTGGCGCAATCTGAGCGCGGCCCGCCAGGGGGCGCGCATGGCATTGGCGATCACTGGCGGCGGCGGGTTGGCTCTGCTCGGCGGCATCCTGTTACTTGGCGAGATCACCGGCAGCTACGAGTTGAGTGTGATCCTGGCCTCCGCCGATGTCATCCATGCGCACCCGTTGTACATCCCGGCCCTAGTGCTCATCCTGCTCGGCGTATTCACCAAGTCGGCACAGGTCCCGTTCCACTTCTGGCTGCCCCACGCGATGTCCGCGCCGACGCCAGTCAGTGCTTACCTGCACTCCGCGACCATGGTCAAGGCCGGCGTTTTCCTGCTGGCGAGGCTGTTCCCGGCCCTGTCGGACACCGCAGCCTGGACCTGGCTAGTGGCGCCGACCGGGCTTGTGACCATGCTGTTCGGCGCCTATTCGGCCCTGTTCAAGCATGATCTGAAAGGGCTGTTGGCCTACTCGACCATCAGCAATCTGGGCCTGACCACGTTGCTGTTCGGCATCGGTACACCGCTCGCGGCGGTGGCGGCCGTATTCCATATCATGAACCACGCTACTTTCAAGGCGTCGCTGTTCATGGCCGCCGGCATCATCGACCACGAGGCGGGTACCCGTGACATGCGCCGCCTGGGTGGACTGTGGAAGTACATGCCCTACACCGGGCTGCTAGCGATGATCGCGGCCGCGGCCATGGCCGGGGTACCGCTATTGAACGGTTTTCTGTCCAAGGAAATGTTCTTCGAGAAGACAGTCTACATGGCCACTATCGCGGACAGCAGCTGGCTGCTCCCGGTCGTGGCGACCGTCACCGGCGCCTTTGCCGTGGCCTACTCGCTGCGTTTCATTCACGACGTGTTCTTCAACGGTCCAGGCGACATGCCGCGCACGCCCCACGAACCGACCCGCTGGATGAAGGTACCAGTGGAGGTGCTGGTCGTGGTCTGCGTCGCGGTTGGAGTCTTCCCCGGGCTGACCTTCGGACCGCTACTGGCGGTGGCCGCCGAGGCGACATTGCAGGGACCGTTGCCCGATTACAGCCTCAAGGTGTGGCACGGCTTCACACCGGCGCTGGGCATGAGCGCGTTGGCAATGCTCGGTGGCCTCGTGATCTATGGGCTGCGTGAGCCGCTGTTCCGACTTCATGACAGGGTTCTGGGTCGGCTCGATGCCCGCGCGGTGTTTATCGCTATCGAGGCCGGGCTGCTTGATTTGGCCGGTTGGCTCAACCTGTTGCTGCACCGAGCCTCGCTGCAGAGGATGGTCGCGGTGACCCTGGCCGCCGCGGCCGTGGCGATCATCACCGGTCTTTGGGGGATCGCATTGCGCGGGCCGACGCCAATGACGCCGGTTGATCCTGTCAGCCTGGCCGCTGCACTCTGCTTGGCGGCAGGCGCCGTAGGCACGCTGGTCATGCATCGGCAGCGCTGGACCGCACTGGTGCTGCTCAGTGTCGTCGGGTTGGTGGTATCGCTGGTGTTCGTGAAATTCTCGGCCCCGGACCTGGCTCTTACCCAATTGCTGGTGGAGATCGTCACCATCGTGCTGCTACTGCTGGCGCTGTTCTTCCTGCCGGCGACGACCCCGAAGGAGTCGTCCTGGCTGCGCCGCATTGGCGATGCCGGGCTGGCCGGCGTCGCCGGTCTGCTAACCGCCGGCCTGACCTGGGGCGTACTGACACGACCCTATGAGAGCATCGCCGACTGGTTCATCATCAACAGCGTACCGGGCGGCGGCGGCACCAACGTGGTCAACGTAATCCTCGTAGACTTTCGCGGCTTCGACACCTTGGGTGAGATCACGGTGCTGGCCGTCGCCGCGATCGGCATCTACATGCTGTTGAACGGACTGCGCCTGCACGCGCCCGATCGCGACAGCAGCGGTCGATCCTGGAGTTGGGACACCCATCCGCTGATCCTGGCGACGTTCTCGCGCCTGTTGCTGCCGTTGGCGCTGCTGGTTGCCGTGTTCATCCTGCTGCGCGGGCACAATCTGCCCGGCGGCGGCTTCATCGCCGGATTGATCGCCGCGGTCGCGCTGATCCTGCAATATCTAGCAAACGGTATCGCCTGGACGCAGCCGCGGATCTCCGGGCAAATGCACCCGCTGATCGGCCTCGGTCTGCTAACGGCGACCGCCACGGGGCTGGCGAGCATGTACTTCGGCCACCCGTTCCTGACCTCGGCTCACGACCACTTCCACCTACCGCTGATCGGCGATCTGGAGCTGGCTTCAGCGATGATCTTCGATATCGGCGTACTGATGGTCGTCGTCGGCATCACGCTGGTGATCCTCATCCGCCTTGGCGAGCAGAGCGCCACCGATCGCCGTGCAACGCGAACCGAGGACAAGCACTGATGGAGGCGCTGATCGCCATCGCCGTCGGACTGATGACCAGCTGCGGGGTCTACCTGCTGCTGCGGGCGCGCACCTTTCCGGTCGTGCTCGGCCTGACGCTTCTGTCCTATGCGGTAAACCTGTTTCTGTTCGCGATGGGGCGGCTCAACATCGGCGTCCCGGCGATCATCGAGCCCGGCCGCACGGAAATGGCCGACCCGCTACCCCAGGCGCTGGTGCTGACGGCTATCGTCATTGGATTCGGGATGACCGCTTTCGTGGTTGTGCTGGCGCTCCGCGCGCGTGCCGATCTGGGTAACGACCACGTCGACGGGCGAGACGCATGAGCGCATTGTCGGACCATCTGGTTATCGCTCCGCTGTTGGTGCCGCTGCTGGCGGGCATACTGCTGGTTTTGATGCGCGGCAGCGCCACGCCACTGCGGCGCAACCTGAGTATGCTCGGCGTCCAGATCCTGTTCGCCGTCTCACTGACTCTGTTGCTGAACGTGCTGAACGGCCAGCTCCTGGTTTATCAGCTTGGCGATTGGTCAGCCCCGTTTGGCATCGTACTCGTGGCGGACCGGCTATCGGCGATGATGGTGTCGCTGACATCGATACTCGCGGTGCTGGTCATGCTCCACGCCATCCATGGCAGCGATCGCAAGGGGCGGCAGTTTCATGTGCTGTTTCAGTTCCAGCTGTTCGGTATCAACGGCGCCTTCCTGACCGGCGACCTGTTCAATCTGTTCGTGTTCTTCGAGGTCCTGCTGATCGCATCCTACGGATTGCTGCTGCACGGCGGCGGCGCCGGTCGTAGTCGCGCGGGCCTTCACTATGTGGTCATCAATCTGGTCGGTTCCGCACTGTTCCTATTTGGGATCGGCACCCTCTACGGCATGCTCGGCACACTGAACATGGCCGATCTGTCGCTGCGCATGGCCGCGCTCCCCGCCGAAGATCGCGAGCTGGTGCGGGCTGGTGCCCTGCTGCTCATGCTGGTCTTTGCCCTCAAGGCCGCGCTGGCGCCGTTGCATCTGTGGTTACCGGGGGCCTACGCCAACGCCGGGCCGGCCGCGGCCGCACTATTCGCCATCATGACCAAGGTTGGCGCCTACTCCATCCTACGCATCTACACGCTGGTGCTCGCGCCTGGTGTCGAGGGTCTGGCTGAGCTCGTGCCAACTCTACTGCTGGCGCTTGGGCTGACGACCATCGTTCTGGGCACCATTGGCGTCCTCGCCAGCCGTGGCATGTCAATGATGGTCGCGTATCTGGTCGTGGTTTCCGCCGGCACGCTGCTCAGCGCCTTCGGCATCGGCGGCGCCGCGGCAATGACTGCCGGCCTCTACTACATGCTGCATTCGACGCTGATCGCCGCCGCCCTGTTCCTGCTGACGGACAATATCGCCGACACCCGCGGGCGCTTCCGCGACCGCTTGCAGGCCGGGCCGCTGCTACCGGCAACCAATCTGCTCGGCGGCCTGTTTCTGCTGTTGGCGGTGGCCGCCGCCGGGCTGCCGCCGTTGTCGGGCTTCGTCGGCAAGGTGTTGATCCTTCAAGCCGGACTTGAGAATGCCTGGATGCCCTGGATATTCGCCGTCGTTCTGATCACCAGCCTCTTGAATCTGACCGCCCTTGTGCGCGCCGGCAGCACGCTGTTCTTCAAGTCCGACCCGAACACCGGCGCCGCGAAGCTGCCGGAGATTTCGTTCTTGGTGCCCGTGGTCTTGTTTGCGGTACTTATCATTGCGCTGGTGGTTTACGCCGGTCCGGTCTACGACTTCGCACAGGCAACCGCCGAGCAGCTCGCCGAGCCGGGCGTCTACATTGAGGCGGTGCTGGGCGAGACAGCTGGGACACAAAGGCCATGAAGCAGATACTGCCGCATCCGATCCTGTCTCTGATGTTGTTGGGCCTGTGGCTGTTGTTGGTCAACTCCGTCAGCAATGGCAACCTATTGCTCGGCATCGTTCTGGCCTGGCTGATCCCGTTGTTTACGGCACGTTTCTGGGAGGCCCAGGTCCACATACACAGGCCCTGGCTTCTATTGCGATTCTTGGGTCTCGTGCTCTACGACATCCTCGTGGCCAATCTCGCTGTCGCGGCCTTGCTGATCGGACCAAGCGAACGCATCCGCCCCGGCTTCATCCTGATGCCTATGCGCCTCCGGGGCAATGTCGGCCAGAGTCTGCTCGCCAACACCATCTCCCTGACACCTGGAACCCTGTCGGCCTTTCTCAGCGCCGACCGTTCGCAGCTCGTGATTCACTCCCTGCAGATCGATGATCCGGACGCGATCATCGCGACCATACGCGAACGCTATGAACAGCCTCTGCTCGAGGCCCTGGAGCCATCATGAGTGACCTTGGCGGCACCGGTGTCATCCTCGACGGCGCGCTTCGCATTGCGTTCTTGTTGGTCAGCGCCGCGCTCTTGATGTCGCTGGCCCGTCTGATGATCGGTCCCGACAAACCGGATCGGATCCTGGCGCTGGACACACTGTACGTCAACACCGTCGCACTGCTGGTGCTGCTGGGAGTGCATCTGAGCAGCGCTCTGTTCTTCGAGGCGGCGCTGCTAATCGCGCTGATTGGCTTTGTCGGCACCGTCGCGCTGGCCAAGTTCCTGACCCGCGGAGACATCATCGAGTGAGTGCGCCGATGTTTAACCTACTGCTGGAAGTCGTGGTGTCCGTGCTCATCGTCATCGGCGCCCTTTTCACTGCGTTGGGTTCGTTCGGGTTGCTGCGATTGCGCGATTTTTACAGCCGCCTGCACAGCCCCACCAAAGCGACGACACTCGGCGTCGGCAGCCTGCTGATTGCGTCAGCGATCTACTTCAGCTGGCTCGACGATGGACTGTCCATGCACGAAATCCTGGTTGCCGTTTTTCTGTTTATCACCGCCCCGGTCGGTGCTCATCTGATGGCCAAGGCAGCGCTGCATTTACGCATCCGGGGCGAGAATGGGCTGCCGCCAGACGAACTGCTCGATGGACACGACAGCAACGCGCCGGAACAGTCGTCGGAGGGCGTCGACGTCCGACACTGACGGGCGCGTTCGGATCCGATCTGTGTCGCAGCCGCAATGTCGTGCTCAGGCGATATCAAATCGGCGTCGCTTGAACGACACCGTACGCTTGTAATCACGCATGCTGCCGACCTTGCGAATGTCGGCCCATGTACCCTTGTAGTAGGGGATGAGATTGCGGTCGGTCCATGGTGTGACCACGTCACCAACCACGCCGTTGTCATAGCCGAACATCATGAACACCTGCTCGCGGGCGATGTCGGGCTCCGGATAGGCCATCGCGAACGCGGACCCGAAGTCATTGTGCAGCTCGACGATGTCGCCGGCCTCGATACCCAGGTCCTTCGCGTCGTCCGGGCTCATCTCCAGCGGAGACATCGGATAGCGGTCGCGGCGAAACGCCAGGAATCGGTCGTGATAGGCGGTCTGCCAGATATGATTCGTTCGGCCGTTGTTCACCCAGAATCGGTATTTCTTGCGCTGGGCCTCGACCATCGACGGCAGACCGTTCCAGGGTGACGGCAGAAAACGGGCCTTGCCGTCCTCGGTGCCGAACCGGTAGTCGACGTAGACGATCTCGGTGCCGACCAGCTGGCCATCCTTGTATTCCTTGACCGGCAGCTGCACGCCATTGTTGCCCATCGCCCGCAGACGCTCGTAGGTCACCAGATCGCCGGTCGCGCCGCCCTGGCTGTCGATGCCTTCCGGTTTGCGGAAACCGTCGTTGAAGGCATCCTCCTCCGTCGTCCAATCGAAGCCTTCGAAGCGGGCGGCCATCTCTGCGTCGCCGTCGGCCTCGTACAGCGCCTTCAGCCTGTTGGCGATATCGGCGGCGATCAGGCAGTCCGGCCTGGCCTCGCCGGGCGGGTCCATGAAGCGCTCGGACAGCCGCATGCGCCGCTCGCCGTTCATCGCGGTCAGATTCATCTCGCCGGGGTGCGTGGCGGGTAGCAACAGATGGGCGACATTGGAGAACTTGGTCTGGTAGAGG
>JBATTL010000495.1:0-2785 GCA_049670525.1 Thiohalocapsa sp.
CGTTCCTCGCCGAGCACCTCCGCCACCCCCTCGCCGATGAGGACTTCGATCCCCAGGGCCTCCACCTCGGCCTGCAGGCGCGCCGAACCCGTCTCGTCCAACTGCTGGCTGAGGAGGCGGTCGGCACGCTGGATCACAGTGACCCGGGTGTTGCCCCATTGCATGCCGCGGGCCGCCTCCAGACCCAGCAGGCCGCCTCCTAGCACCACCGTGTGGTGACTGCGCACACGCCGCGCCAGCAGTCGGTTGGTATCGTCCAGGTTGCGAAAGGTGAATACGCCGGCAAGTTCAATGCCCGGGATCTCGGGCACGAAGGCCGATGAGCCGGTGGCCAGCACCAGTTTGTAATAGGGCTGGACGCGGCCGGTGTTGTCGACGACGCATTTGGCATCCTTGTCGATGGTCTCGATGCGATAGCCCATGCGCTCTTCGATGCGGGCGCCGGAGGACCTTTGCAGGGGCTGGGAGAGGGTCTCCCTGTCCAGCTCGCCTGCCAGCCAGGAGGACAACCGCACCCGGTTGTAGGGGTCGTGGGGCTCGTCGCCGTAGATCACCACTGAGGTGTCGGGCAGGCGCTCCAACAGCTCCTGCGCCACCCGCATACCCACCGGCCCGTTGCCCACCACCACCACGGGTTTCTCGCTCCGTTCAGGGGCGTCGAGCCCCTGGACATCCCCATGGACATCCGCAAGTACTTCCGCCGTCTGCTGCATAGGTTCCCCGCACTTCGAAGCCGCAAAAACAGTGTCCACGCCGGGCGCTGGAAGCTACGTGCTCCGCATAGACGCCTTTGTTCGGTTCCGGTCACCGTTGGCCGGGATTGTGTCATGCCCCTACGGTGCGGCTTGGTTGGGTTTCAGCAAACAGCATGCCATGGATTCGACTTACCCAACACTTGCCCGATAAAGAAGGGAATCAACCTTATATATCACCGGGAATGGGCAGGCCATGGCGGTTCACGATTTCGTTGCCGAGCCCCCGGCAGCCGGACGTCTTAAACGGTGGCGAGACAAGATGTCCCCGCCGGCGTTCGCCGAGCGGGCCTTTTTGTCCGCCGCATGGGCTTTTTGTCCGCCGCATGGGATTGATACCTCCAAGACGATCGATGCCGAGGGGTCTGCGCTCAACGCGGGCCGAATGGGTACGCGACGAGGAAGTCCTATCGTGCGAGCACGCCGACCAACCGGCCGCTCCGGTCGACGACAGGCTTCTTTCGACCGGTGTGAGCACGAAACGCACCTAGCATGGTCTCGTAGTCTGCGTCCTGATCGACGGTGATGGCCAATGATGCCTGTCCATCGCACCGCCCTGGAGCCCACGGGCGTCATAGATGCGCCGATACGCTCGCCCGCCTCTCGCCGCCATCCTGGCCGCGATTTCACCAGAGGAGTGACCGCCATGATTACCGCAAAGTATCGCCGCCATCTGCCACAGTTGCAAGCGACCCGCCTCCTGACCGATGGCGGCATCGAGACCACGTTAATTTTCCACGACGGACTCGACCTGCCCCTCTTCGCCGCCTTCACGTTGTTGGAGCCGGACGAGGGCCGGCGGGCGCTAAGACGCTATTTCGAACGCTACGCCAGCGTCGCCCGCGACCAGGGCACCGGTTTCATTCTGGACGGCGCTACCTGGCGCGCCAGCCGGGACTGGGGCGACCGGCTTGGATGCAGCGCAGAGCGGCCGGCCGAAGCGAACGACGGGGCTGTTGCGATGCTGTTCGAGCTGCGCGACGCTTTTGATGCCTCCGAGTCCTTTGTCATCAGCGGCAACATCGGTCCACGCGGCGACGGCTATTTGATGGATCAGGCGATGACCGCGGACGAGGTCGAGGACTATCACGCCGCCCAGGTCGCAACAGTCGATGCGGCGGGCGTGGACATGATCAGCGCCAATACCATGACCCAAGCGGGCGAGGTGGCTGGGATCGCGCGGGCTTGCGCCAAGCGCAGCGTGCCGCTCGCGCTGTCCTTCATGGTTGAGACCGACGGCCGGCTGCCTTCGGGCCGGTCCCTCGGCGGAGCGATCCGTGAGGTGAATGCCGGCCCTCCCGGCGAGCCCAGCTACTTACATGATCAACTGAACGCCCGCGGCGCGACTGTTTCGGGCGTGCTCGCTTTTTTTGGGTAGTCCTCTTTTGCCCACGGCCGACCTGGCCGTCGCCTCGCAGGGATGCCAAGCTGTCCCATACTGCCGCCGCCATCCCGATCACACCATCTTTTGCCAGATCATCCAGCAGCACCTGGAGACCTACCTCAGGCTGGCACGGGAAGACGACTGGAACGGGGGCAAAGACCGCGCGATATGCCCGTCGTGCAACGCCCGCCGCATGGCTGAGACCGCCGCGCATCTGGTCGATCATGTCATCCCGCTGCTGCCGGTGCGCCAGTCGGTCCTCTCGGTGCCAAAACGCCTGCGCTGGTACTGGAGCGCGAGCCCCGCGCCGTCGGAGTTCGAGGACTACCTCAAGTGCGGGCGTCTTGAGCACGGCTTTTTGCGCGTGCGTTGCGACAGTTGCCATGCCGAGCACCTGGTCGCTTTCAGCTGCAAGAAGCGCGGTTTCTGGTCCAGTTGTGGTGCGCGGCGCATGGCCGAGAGTGCCGCGCTGCTGGTCGACGAGGTGTTTCCCGAGCAGCCGGTTCGCCAGTGGGTGCTGAGCGTCCCGTATCCGTTGCGCTTCCTGTTCGCCAGCCGCCCCGGACCGGCGCGGTCACTCTGATTCAGCGCTTCGGCAGTGCGCTCAACCTCAATGTCCAATTGCATAGGCTGTTCCTCGACGGAGTGT
>JBATTL010000496.1:0-2659 GCA_049670525.1 Thiohalocapsa sp.
GTTGCGCTTGTTGTTGAGGCTCTTCTTCATTTTCTGGAAGCATCGAGTCCCCTCAATAAGCTGCACCTTGCCGCGCCGCTCGGTTGGCTTGCGGTTGGTCACCAGCCAGACGTAGGTGAAGATGCCGGTGTTGTAGAAGAGCTGGTCGGGCAGCGCGACGATGGCGTCGAGCCAATCGTTCTCGATGATCCAGCGGCGGATGTTGGACGGCCCCGATCCGGCGTCGCCGGAGAACAGCGGCGAGCCGTTGAACACGATGGCAACCTTGGAGCCGGGCTGGTCCTCGTCCCCCTCCGCGTAGGGGTGCATCTTCGAGATCATGTGCTGCAGGAACAGCAGCGAGCCGTCATTGATGGCCGGCAGCCCGGCGCCGAAGCGGCCGGCTAGCCCCAAGGTCTTGTGCTCGCCCTCGACGCTGCCTTTCTGATCCTTCCACTCGACGCCGAACGGGGGGTTGGCCATCAGGTAGTGGAAGCGCTCGCCCTCGAAGCCGTCGCGGGTCTTGCCGTCGCCGAGGGTGTCGCCGAGGACGATGTTGGCGGTGTCCTCGTCCTTGATCAGCATGTCCGAACAGCAGATGGCCCAGGACTCGTCGTTGTACTCTTGGCCGTGGAGTGCAAGCTGCGCCCGATCGTTTTGGGAGATGATGAGTTTCTCTGACTCGGAGAGCATGCCGCCGGTGCCGCAGGCCGGGTCGTAGATGGTGCGGTAGATACCGGGTTTGTAGACGTCCTGCTCGCCGGTGTAGATGAGGTTCGCCATCAGGCGGATGACCTCGCGCGGCGTGAAGTGATCCCCCGCCTCCTCGTTGGCCTGTTCGTTGAAACGCATCACCAGATGCTCGAACAGGTAGCCCATCTGGAGGTTTTCGATCCTGTCGGGGTGCAGATCGAGGTCGGCCATCGCCTTGACGATGGTGAACAGGCGGTTGCTGGCGTCCAGCTTCTCGATCTGATCGGCGAACTTGAAACGCTCGAAGATGCGCCGCGCGGTCGGCGAGAAGCCGTTGATGTAGGAGACGAGGTTCGGTGCGATGTTTTCGGCGTCGCCGAGCAGGCGGGCGAAGGTGTAGGGGCTTACGTTGTAGAGCGGGTGCTTGCGGTTCGGATCGGCGGCCTTTCCAAGCAGCCGATCCATGGCCGCCTCGGGCATCTGCTGCGCCTCCAGCGCGTCCCGCCGCTGCAGAACCGCATCCTTGGTCGGTTCCAGGACGCAGTCGAGCCGTCGCAAGACGACTATGGGAAGCATCACCAGTCGGTACTGGGGCGGCCGATACGGCCCCCGGAGCCGGTTCGCGACCTCCCAGATCTTTCCCTTCAGCTCTTCGTGCGTCTGAGTGTTCAACGGTGGTCGTCCTTCTTTCTAGCTGCAGCCACGGTCGGCGCCACGCCATTATTGTTCCGATTCTTGCTCACTTCTTTTCGGCCCCGGCCTTTGACGTTGGCTGTTTGATGGGGATGCCATTGCGCCCGTAATAGTCGCGGATCAGCACCTCCACTATGTTGACGACGGAGCGTTGCTCGCGGGCGGCGCGGGGCACAAGGTCGGAACCGCGATCAGTCAGGGTGCCTCAGACCAGCGGCGAGAATCACGAGACCGGCACCGACGACGACCAAACCGCCGAGGATGCTGAAGACGGCGTCGCCGACGCCGACGAGGGCTACGACGGTCCCCATGGACAGCAAACCGCTCATTGTTGGCCCCGCTGCTGTGGTCGGCTGCCTGGTGACATATACCGAGTTGAAAGTCGCAAGAGTCGCAGGGTGTGCGTTGGCGCCTGGCCGTTGTAGCGGGGGTAACCGATGCGTCTGTTACCTACCAGGTTACCTATTCCGGGATTCCGGCATGAAAAAAGGGCTTCGGTTTCCCGTAAGCCCTTGTTTTGTCTGGAGCCGATGGGCGGATTTGAACCGCCGACCTACTGATTACGAAACATAGCTGCGTTTCACAACCTTTTTAACATCAACATCTTACGCCATCCAGCCCCACGCAAACGTGACTCAAAGTGTCACGGATGGCCATCCCGTGACTGCTATGCGTCACGTTTTGATCACGGCGTCGCAGCCGCTATCACTCAAGATGCGCATGTCCTGGCACCATAACTCGCCGCGCACCCTCTACACTTCGACGGCGAGCAACCCACAGGAAACTGTGTATGCGAATTCCTGGCGCGATCATACCCGTTGCCTTTTCAACAGCGGCGCTCCTGTCTTGCGGTCCGCAGCAACCGCACAACGATGTCGATCCGACGGTGGGCCGCGCATGCTTCGAAGCGCATCAGGCGAGCCTGCCTCCAGTGAGCCAGTACGAGGGGATCGCCGAGGCATCCGAGAACCGCATCACTATCCGATCGAGGACGGGCACCGAGGTGGAGACGTTCATTTGCTCCCTGACACCAGACGGCGCGGCTATGGCGATCGGGGACTAACTCTGTGACCGCGTGTCGGTTCTGGGCGTGCTGCAACCATGCAACGTCATCGGAGCAAGTCGCGGAGGGCAGCCGGTGGACGCGCCCCGCGCGACAGCAATAGTCCCCAACGCGCCGCTGAAGAAAATCCGGCATCTAGCGCTTACCCATCAGTGAAGATTAACGCTCTGAGGATCGGAGAGGAGCGAGCCCGAAACGGGGCGGCGCCCGAGCAGTTTGTCGCCGTCTTGC
>JBATTL010000497.1:0-7673 GCA_049670525.1 Thiohalocapsa sp.
GTTTCAGTTGGTCCCGGCGTTCCGGCTGGGACAAACGGCCGGTTTGAAGGTACTCACCGACGCCGTGACGTCTCGGCCCGAGCTATTCGCTGAACTGATCCGCCTGATCTACCCGCCGGAGACCAAAGAGCCATCAGACGACCCGCCGAGCGACGGACAGCGCATCGCTGCCGAAAATGCACGGCAACTGTTGCGCGACTGTCGCCGTCAACCGGGCACCTTGCCGGATGGCCAGATCGACCCGGCAACCTGCCTCCGCTTCGTCGATGATGCCCTCGCGCTTTGTCGCGAGCAGGATCGTTTGACCAAGGGCCAGCAAACGATCGGTCAGCTTCTCGCCCACGCGCCGGAGGGCGAAGACGGCATCTGGCCGGGGCTGCCCGCGCGTGACATTCTGAATCGGCGCGACTGCGAGCAGATGCGCAGCGGCTTTCAGATCGGAATCATCAATAAGCGCGGCATGACTTCCCGCGCCATGGATGAAGGCGGCACCCAAGAGCGCGCTTTGGCGGCGACACACCCTTTCCTTTCGGCGACGCTTGACGGCATAGCGCGAAGTTACGATGCGGATGCGCAGCGTGAAGACGACCAAGCCGCGTTAAACCGAGAGCGCTATTGAACTTCAGAACACGGACCCGGCGCCGGGGCAATCGATCCGGCCACTTCGATGACTCAGCTGGTGGATAAACGCCTAGGCTAAGCGGCGGGATGCGCTACGCTTTCTCACCCAGTGAGCTACGGGCTTGATTGCCAGACCGCGCCCGCGTTGGGCCGCTTCAGGCGCCGCCAAGCAGCTGCGCGAGGTCCAGTTCCAAGGCGTCGAAGGGCGGGATACGAGCGTTGGAGCGCGCCGCCTCCTTCAGGCTGGCAAACACGCGGTAGGTGTTGCCGTCCAGCCTGTGGGCGATGAGGGCGCGGTCCTCCGGCCAGATGAGCCAGAGCCAAGGTACCTGGTGACGCTTCAGCAGCAGCGGAATGGCGACAGTGTCCTTCTTTTCGTGACCTGGGGAGACGATCTCGCAGACCCAATCCGGCGGCAGGTCGATGACACCGTCGGGTGGCCGCGATAGACGCTCGCGGCGCCAGCCGGCGAGGTCGTGGGACGGGCACTCGTGGGGCTCGTAGGCGACGCTGACGTCGGTGACGATCCACCGGCCGCCGGGGCCGGAGCCTCGGGTCATACCGTGCAGCTCGCCGCGGGTGCGGCTTTGCGCGCGGGCAGGCGCGAACCGGGTCATCGGACGATCCACGACCTCACCGCCGATGAGCTCCACCCGCCCATCTCGGCTCAACAGAAGATCGTCGAGGGTTTCGAGCTGGGTGGCTTCCATCGGTGAGGCAACCGCCCCGTTTCGGTGGTTCCCGATAACCTAGCCGGGCGAATACCGGAGGTCAACACATGCCATGGGGCCAAACGCAAGCGTCGAAGTGCGGACCCCGCGCCGCTGCATCTCATCATCCATCTCATGGCTTCATCCCCGCTCAAAGCGAGTCCATCGCCTCGCGCAGCGACAGCACGGGTCGGATCGCGAGCCCGTTGACACCGCCCTTAGGCACGTTGGCCTTGGGCACGATGGCCTGGCGCAGGCCGTGTTTTGCGGCTTCTCGGAGCCGATCCGGACCATTGGGTACTGGGCGGATCTCGCCGGACAGGCCGATCTCACCAAATACCGCCATGTCCATCGGCAGCGGCGCGTCGCGAGAACTCGACAGCACCGCCAACAGCAGGGCCAAATCGGCGGCGGTCTCGCTGACACGCACGCCGCCGACGACGTTGACGAAGACGTCCTGATCAAACATCGACACACCGCCGTGACGGTGCAGTACGGCCAGCAACATTGCGAGGCGATTTTGCTCCAGACCCACGGCCACACGGCGGGGATTAGCGAGCGGGCTCTGGTCCACCAGGGCCTGCACCTCCACCAGCATTGGGCGCGTGCCCTCCCGGGTGACCAGCACCAGCGAACCCGGCACCGGCTGATCATGACGAGACAGGAAGATCGCGGACGGATTGCGCACCTCGCGCAGCCCTTTGTCGGTCATCGCAAAGACACCGAGTTCGTTGACGGCGCCAAAGCGATTCTTCACCGCCCGCACCAACCGATGCGGGCTGCCGGGCTCACCTTCGAAGTACAGCACCGTGTCCACCATGTGCTCGAGCACGCGCGGCCCCGCCAGTGCCCCCTCTTTGGTCACGTGCCCGACCAGAAACACCGTGGTATCCGTCAGCTTCGCATAGCGCACCAGTTGTGCCGCGCTCTCGCGCACCTGTGACACCGAGCCTGGCGCTGAGCCCAGCGTATCGGTGAACAGCGTCTGGATGGAATCGATGACCAGCACCTGCGGCTGCTCCGCCGCCGCGCTGGCGAGCACCTGCTCGACGCAGGTCTCAGCCAGCAACCGGATACGCGCGGCGGGCAAACTCAGCCGGTGGGCCCGCAGGCTGACCTGCTGTGGCGATTCCTCACCGGTGACATAGAGCACGGACTGGTGCTCCCCCAGGGCCGAACAGGCCTGCAACAGTAGTGTCGACTTGCCGATACCGGGATCGCCGCCGATCAGCACCACCGACCCATGCACCAGCCCGCCGCCGAGCACCCGGTCCAACTCATCGATGCCTGACGGGTGTCGCAACTGCCGCTCCGGCGACAGCTCGGATAGCAGCTGTACGGCGGCGCCCGAGCCACTGCCGGCGTAGCCACCGCGGCCCAGCGCCGGCCCGCCAATCGGCCGCACGATCTCCTGAACGGCATTCCAGACACCGCAGTCCGGGCACTGTCCGCTCCACTTCGGCAATTGCGCACCACAAGCATTGCAGACGAACGATGTCTTGGGCCTCTTCGGACGCTGATTCATCCCATGCGGACCTGCTGCCAGATACCGATCAATACCCCGAGTCGCCGTAGAGATCCTCGGCCAAGTTTTCGAACTTGGTGTACTGCCCAAGAAACGCGAGCTTGACCGTACCAATGGGGCCATTGCGCTGCTTGCCGATGATGATCTCAGCGATCCCCTTGTCCGGACTGTCTTCGTTATAGACCTCATCCCGATAGATGAACACGATCAGATCGGCATCCTGTTCAATGGCGCCGGATTCGCGCAGGTCCGACATCACCGGCCGCTTGTTCGGCCGCCCCTCCAAGCTGCGGTTGAGCTGGGACAGGGCCACCACCGGCACATGCAGTTCCTTGGCCAGCGATTTCAACGAGCGCGAGATGGCGGAGATCTCGGTGGCCCGGTTCTCGCCTTCGGTCGACGACTGCATCAGCTGCAGATAGTCGATGACGACCATGCCGAGGTCCTTTTCGTCGCGCTTCATATCGCGCTGCAAGCGGCGCACGCGCGCGCGCAGTTCGGTCGGCGACAGCGCCGGGGTGTCGTCGATGTACATCGGCGCTTGCGACAACATGGTCACCGCCGAGGTCAGACGAGGCCAGTCCTCGTCGCTGAGTCTGCCACTGCGCACCCGATGCTGATCGATCTGCCCCAACGACGACATCATACGCATGGCCAGCGAATCGCCCGGCATCTCCATGCTGAATACTGCAACACCATGACCCGTCTTGATGGCGACGTTCTCGGCCATGTTCATCGCGAAGCTGGTCTTGCCCATCGACGGGCGCCCCGCAACGATGACCAGGTCGGCGGGCTGAAGACCGGAGGTCTTGCGGTCAAAATCGATAAAGCCTGACGGCAGTCCGGTAATCGGCTCGTCCCGGTGGAAAAGCTCGTCGATCTTGTCCACGGCGAGCTTCAATAGATCCTCGATATGCCTGAAACCGCTGCCGCGGTTCAATTGCTCAGCGATCTTGAATACCTTGGTTTCCGCAACGTCGAGAATCTCCGCTTCCGTTCGGCCCTGGGTGTCGAAAGCGAGATCGGTGATATCGGTACCTGCCTTGACCAACTGCCGCAGCACGGAGTTGAAACGCACGATCCGCGCATAGTGCACGGCGTTGGCGGCAGACGCCGTATTGCGGTCGATCTCAGCCAGGTAGGGCATACCGCCGATGTCGTCGAGCAGCTTGCGCTTCTCCAACGCCTCAGCGAGCGTAACGACGTCAAACGGCTGGTCCCCGTCCGCCAACAAGGCTACCGCGCGAAATACCAAACGGTGCTCCTGACGATAGAAGTCTTCCTCTTTGACCTTGTCCGCGACCAATTCCCAAGTGCTGTTCTCCAGCATCAGCGCACCCAGTAACGACTGCTCTGCCTGCAGATTGTGTGGCGGGATGCGCAGCCCCTCGTAGACATCCGGGCGATCGGACTCCAATTCTGTAACCTCTTGATTTAAATATATTAAAGAAACAGGAATGGACGACAGGAAAGGTCTGCGGAACAGCGCCACAGCGAATGTGCCGAGTTGGGATTGTGTTCCCGAATGGGCTAACGAACAAGCGCCAGATCAACGCATGACTACGGTGCGTCAATCGACCGATTGCCCGCAGTTTAAAGGACTGGGCGTAGTACGACCGCAGGGCCGGTCGGATCGGAGTGAACCGCGACGGAGGCGCAAGAGATGCACCACGGTCCCGCATTGCGCGGGGCCGGGTCAGTTCGGAACAGAGACTCAGTCGGCCGGAACGACCTCGACACGCACGATCACGTCCACATCGGAGTGCAGGTGCAGTTCCACCTCGTGCTCGCCGATTGCCCGGAACGGCCCCTCGGGCAGACGAACCTCACTCTTGGCGACCTCGACGCCAGCTTCGGTGAGGGCTTCGGCGATATCGGCGGTGCCCACGGACCCAAACAAGCGGCCCTCGTCGCCGGCCTTTCGTGCGACGGTCACCGACGTGCCCTCGAGCCGCACCTTGCGCGCCTCGGCCTCGGCCAGTGTCGCGGCCGCCTGGGCCTCGAGTTCGGCGCGGCGCTCGTCGAAGGCCTTCAGATTCGAATCGGTGGCCGGCACGGCACAGCCGGTCGGGATAAGAAAATTGCGGCCATAACCAGGGCGAACGGCGACTTTGTCACCGAGATCACCGAGGCCGCCGACTTTCTTCAATAGAATGACATCCACGGGTTTCCCCTCTCAGGAATCAGTAGTGTGGTCGGAGTCAGCGCGGCGGCTCAATGACCGTCGGTGTAGGGCAACAGCGCCAAGAAGCGCGCCTGCTTGACGGCCTGCGCGAGTTGCCGCTGGTATTTCGCCGACGTGCCGGTTATGCGGCTCGGCACGATCTTGCCGGACTCGCTGACATAAGCCTTGAGCAGGCTCAAGTCCTTGTAATCGATTTCGGTTATCCCTTCGGCAGTGAAGCGGCAGTAGCGCTTGCGACGAAAATAACGGGACATGGGAAGGTCTCCTGTTCGATCCGGATCGGGTTTGCCCAAGCGAATCGTGCAATTTCGTATGAATCGGAGTCGTATTAGGCCGTCTAACTGGCCACTTACTCCTCGTCCGTGCGGCTCCCCCGCTCGCGATCGTCGCGACGCGGACGCCGCTCTCCACGATCGTCTCCATCATCATCACGGCGCGGCCGCCGCTCGCCCCGCTCCTCCTCTTCTTCGCCCTTGAGCAACGGAGAAGGGTCGATGACGGCCTTGTCGCGCTTGACAATGAGGTTACGCAGCACGGCATCGTTGAACCGGAACGCGCTCTCGAGTTCGTCCAGAGACTCCTGGTCGCACTCGACATTCATCAGTACGTAATGAGCCTTGTGAACCTTGTTGATCGGATAGGCCAGTTGACGCCGACCCCAGTCTTCGAGCCGATGGACCTTGCCACCGCGCCCCTCCAGGTTGCCGCGATAACGCTCGATCATCGCGGGCACTTGTTCGCTCTGGCTCGGATGGACCAAAAATACCACTTCGTAATGCCGCATGATGCTCCTCTCGGATTTGGAGTCTCCCGCGGACTCATACCGGAGTACCGCAGTGAGACAAGGAGGTAGTCGAAATCAACAAAGCCGGGCATTATGCGCCCAGCTGCAAGTCAGGTCAAAGATCAATCGCGTCTGACCGCGCGAGCGACGTTGACGGGATGGGAAGCAGCAATCCCGACTCGCGAGTCAATCCTTATCCCAGCCCGCACCGAGCGCGCAGGACGCGATCGCGACGAATTCACCGGCGTTCTGGCCGCGGCGACAAATAGGCCGAGCGGATCACAACCCCAACGTGGCGCAATAATTCGCCGGCAACGCCGAACTTCCAGCAAACACCTTTCGTCGAGGACCCAGACCCAATGTTACGCGCGTTCAGCGTCCCCTACATCGCACTGCTTATGTTCGCAGGCTGCGGCTCCACCACTCCGCTATCGGTCGACGACGAAGCCTACCGCGGCCAACTCGCGGCTGCGGTGAACCCGGTCGTTTCATCGGGCACAAACACGCTCGGAGTCGGCGAACGAGGGCGTATCCAGTCGCAGATTGTCGGTAGACTCGATGCATCTGGAATCTTCGCCAGCGTGGTTCCGCTCGCGTCACGGGGAGAGAGTAACGAGGCAGAGACTGTCATCGAGCCCAGCGTTAGCGACGGCAGCTACGGTCGGACTGGCCTTGAGCGAGTTACGTTGCGCGTTCAGGCCCGAAGCAAGAGCAGTGGCGAGATCCGCTTCGACGACCGTTACAAAGGCCGCGCATCGCGCAACGCGAGCGCAATCGAAGACGCCCTCAAGGACCTGACAAAGGATTTGAAACGCGAGTTTGACGAGAACCCGGTGTTCTGATTCCCGAGCGAATCATCGAGCGTGGATTCAACGATAGTGCCGCAGGTACCACCATTCAAACCCTCGCTTGAGCCAATGAAATGCCCGTGTTGATGGCAGCACGAGGTTTCGCTTGCCGGTGCGCCAGACGAGCATCCCGCGATCATTGGCGTCGACAATACACAGCAATTCCGCCTTGAAGGTGGCGGCAGGCTCCCGGCCCGCGAACTCTGCGATCAAATTCTTGGCGGCAGCCTTGGCCTGCAGGTCAGCCATATGCGCCTGTTTCGGCATCCAATCCGGACCGGGAAAGCTGCCGGAATCGCCGGCGACATAGACGCGCTCGAAGCCGGGCACGCGGCATTGCGTGTCAGCCTGAAGCAATCCGCCCGGGGAGCGTGGCAACTCCGTTTTATCGAACCACGCGTTGCCGGTCATACCCGGCATGAAAATGATCAAATCCGCCGGGATCTCGCCGCCTTCGGTGGTAATCTTGTCGGCACCGAAACTGATGAGCTTGTGCCCAAAATGGGTCTCGATGCCCACCTTTTTCATCTCGCCGAGTAGCTTGTCGACAGCCTTGGGTCCGAGCCGGTTGCCGGGCCGTTCTGCCGGCGTAAAGAAGACAATACGAAAGCGATCGCGTCGGCGCTCGCGGCGCAACTGACGATCGAGGCCGAACAAGAACTCGAAAATCGGCCCGCCGCGCATCGACGAAGGCTCTTTCGGGTTGCCGGAAAACCCCAAGGCGACCGTGCCCCCTTCCAATGCCTGGATACGATCGCGAATCGCTTGCGCGGCCGCGATTCCCTCGCATGGTGTAATCGCATGTTCGATACCCGGCAGCTTTTTGATAAAGCGTCCGCCGCTGGCGATGATCAAACCGTCGTTTGAGACGTCACCAACGCTGGTTTCCAGCACCCGCCCACCGTCGCGCAGACCGATTGCCTCGGCCGCGGTATGGGTCACCCCCAGGCGCCGGAAAAACGCCTACAGATCGAGCCGCAAATCGTCACCGGATCGCAAA
>JBATTL010000498.1:0-4847 GCA_049670525.1 Thiohalocapsa sp.
CGATCAGAACAGCGTGCCCACACCAGAGCAGGAAGACATACTGAGATTATTGCAGGTCCCGATGTAGCCACCCGCGTGAAATCCAGAATCGCCATTTAGCCTAATGCAGGCAATGGGTTACGCAGGCCTCGGGGAGGAAGATGGGTCTAACGTCCCGTTGCGACACAGGTCTGCCGGCACCGGTAGCGCTCCGCTACGGCCTGTAACCGCATGATTTGTAATGGTTTACCCAGGATGTGCACCCGTCTCCTGCCTCAGTGCATAAAACCGGCGGTTTGGGCGAAAACCCCCATGGTCAAGCGCCGGGCGGCGAAGGCTGGGATCGAGACGCAAGGCATCTGTAATCACACCTTCCGCGGCACCGGCATCACGGCCTATCTGGAGAACCCCGAGGCCAAGCTTGAGCACGCCCAGCAGATGGCCGCGCATTCCGACCCGAAAACCACGCGGCTCTATGATCGGCGCAGCGATGCCGTCTCGATGGATGAAGTGGAACGGATCGGGATTTAGGCTAAAGGAACTGCCACTCAGACCAGAGTCTGGATCGGCCAGGGATGCCACAGGGCATTGACACCTCCTCCATGAAAACATACGCTGATGAGCGGAGGTGCATATGAACCCCAATCAAGCCGCAACTTTTGGCGCCTATATTTCAGAAGCCAGAAAGCGTCTACAAATGAGTCAGAAAGAGCTCGCTTCTCGCATCCTACGCGAAGAAGATCAGAAGCCGATTTCCCCGCAGTATCTGAACGATATTGAGCGCGATCGCCGCAACCCCAGTTCCGATTTTCTCCTACGCCAGTTCGCTGATGTGCTCCAAATCGACGCGGACTACCTTCATTACTTGGCAGGAAGACTGCCAGATGAGATTCGCCGCCGACACCTCTCAGAGGAAGATGTCAGAGAGGCATTTACCGCGTTCCGAAGAACACCACAGAAGAGATAGTCAGTGGTTAACTACGTTGCCGACAACACAGGACGCTTCCCGCAACGGCCATACTATCCGCAGGAAGAGCTTGATCGAGAGTGTGAGCAGATCATCGGTGATTTCCTGAAGGGACTCTACGGGCATGCCCATTATCCGGTCATCACGGACGATCTGACGAAGCTCATCGAACGGGATGCGGAAGACCTGGACCTGTACGCCGACTTGTCCATTTACGGAGATGACGTAGAGGGCGTTACAGAGTTCAGAAAGGGCCACAAACCGCGGGTCATGATCTCTGCGGCCTTGAGTAACGACGAGCGCCGCGAGAATCGCCTCAGAACCACCCTCACCCATGAATATGGACACGTTCGCTTCCACGCCTATCTATGGGAACTCACGCCTTCTTCGCCAGGAGGTTCCAAGGACCGGCCACACCCTGACAAAGTGATCTGCAAGCGTGGTTCCATCACAGGGGCAGCCCAGTCAGACTGGATGGAATGGCAAGCAGGCTATATTTGCGGCGCGCTCCTGATGCCGAAATCTGCGGTTCTGCAGCTCGCGCGCGAGCTTCCAGAAGCATCGAAGCCCGTTGCTGTTGGAACCCCAGAAGCAGGCAGCCTCATCAACCAAATCACCAAAACCTTCCTGGTCTCAGAAGACGCAGCGCGCGTCCGACTTCTCAAGTTAAGTCTACTCTCAGAGTCCTGACGTCCAACATGTTGTGCATGGAGGGATCAAGCCCCTTGCACCTCCGACCGCAATAAAGTACGCTAATCAGCATATCGGCGGATCGACATGCGTCGCGATAGTCGCGATACGGATTCGCCATAGGAGATACGACATGGCTAACGTGAGAAGACCCGGACAGAACACCGGGAAACAAGGCGGAATCTACCAGGAAGTTGGCCCGAAAGGAGGGAAACGCCCGAATTACTCGACGGTTCCGGACAACCGCCCATTGCCACCGACGACGACACCGGGGCATGGCTGGGTGCCTATCAAGCAAACCCCAGACAGCAGCCGATAAGGGACCGGGGCGGATGACCCGCCCCCAATAGGGAATATAGCTTGAGCGACCGGCAAACAACTCTACACAACCGTATCGAGGTACCATGTTAATGGCAAGACGCTACCGGCAATCTACCTTCGAGGACCTGATCGAACTCGCTTCCCTGCTACCCTGGTGGGTGTCTCTGATCTTGGCCTTGGCGAGTTACTTGATCCTGCATCCCATCGCCAGCTCACCCATCGCCCCCCCAACAATTACTGTCTCGGGATCGCCCGATTTATCACCGATGATCGTGGCCGGGTTCTATCGAGGCCTGGCGCAATTTGGTCAGTACCTCTTTCCGCTGATCTTCGGTGTTGCCTCACTCTCCACCGGACTCAGTAGTCTGTTTGGGAGATCAGACTATCGATGACCCTGGATCACGCCGCCGAGGATATGTCACCACCAGTAAAGAAGGGACCGGGGCGGAGGTCGCCCCAATCCCGGTGTGTCACCACCACGCGTGATAGATAACCGTCAGCCCGGTGGACAGGGCTTTCCTGGCCTTGGCGAAGAAGGCGAGGTCGTCCTCGGTTTCGCTGCCATTGGACTCGCCGAAGAAGAAGCCGGTTGTATCGGGCAGGTTTCCTGCCTTCACATCGGCTTCGAGCCGGTCAAGGTCCTGAGCGGTGAGGACAACAGGGACACAGTTGAACAGCTCCGCTCCACCCTTCTCATAGTAGAGCGCCTCCATCCAGCCGTGCAGGTTCGGATGCTTCCGCCAGTAGTGTATCTCGCTTGCCTCCTTCACCTTGAAGTCTACCGACCTCTCTACGGCCTCCCTTGTCGTCACTGCGTACATATCGAGTCCCATTGTTTTTCTCCTTTCGTTTACGTTGGTCGTCCCGAAGGCCGCGTCCCGAAGGCCGCGTCACGAAAGGCGGGCGGGACCAGCCGCGCCCGTCATGGCCAACACGGCCCCGTCAGGGGGTGGTGCGGACAGGCCATTGACGGGAAGGCGACCGACGCCAGAAACGCGGACCCTGACTTCGGGACGGATCGGCAACGAAAGGGAAGACGAGGGCTTGGAAGCACAGGGACGACACAACCCACAGACGAGAGGGGACGAGTAAAGGAGTTCATTGGCCAGATGGCTTATCTTCGAGGAATAATTCTCCTTGCGAGATATGGTTACAGATCAGATCGGCAAAACCCGGTTCGTACCGATAGTCCTGGTCTACAGGGTCGTAGTAACAATACCGTGTGTTGGTATCGCCAGGGTCCTCGGCTTTCTTGGAGGGTCGCACGCCAAGCTTTCTCCATGCGTTCACGAAGCGTGACATCGTAAAATCCGGGTGCGACTTCTTGACCAGATCGACGACCGCCTTGGGCTTCAAGAGATCGGCGTCGAATGGAGTTTGCTTCGCTTTGATAAGGGCCGTGATCCTGGTTAGACGCCTCTTCCCGTGCTCGTCGAGTTCGTCCGCTTTCACAAATTCTATCGTTACGTCGGAAGAACTTTCATGGTTTCCGATCTTGGGAACAAGGTAGGCTCGGAACGCGTAATCGGTATGGTCCCAAAGTCCTGGATCGAGGCTTTCCCTGTAGGAGTCGATGAAGTCGAGAACGGCGCGTTCATCCGCTGATTGCGGGATTGTCCGTTTGGCCGAGAACACGCTGATGGGAACATAAACGGGTCCTTCCATAGAACGGAAAATATCGTACGCTAAGCTCCCGACCGTTCACCGCAGGTTCCAGATGTAGTCCCCGGTCAGATTGATGTGCTCCCAACCGAGCGGCGACGGGTACTGCAAGTATTCATCCGGGATGTCGAGCTCCCTGCGGACCTGCTCGACGGCACGCTCGAGGTATCGCGTGTTCCACAGGCCGATGGCCGCGACAAGCAGATTCAGACCCGAGGCCCTGAAACTCTGCCCCTCGAAGGACCGGTCGCGCAGCTCGCCCAAGCGGTTGAAGAAGACGGCACGGGAGAGCGCGTTCTTGGCTTCGCCTTTGTTCAATCCCGCCTGGACCCGCGCTCGTAGTGTCGGATCCTGCATCCAGTTCAGCAGGAACAGCGTTCGCTCGATGCGGCCGAACTCGCGCATGGCCAGTGCGAGCCGGTTCTGCCGTGGGTACGATGCCAGCTTGCGAACCAGCAGCGAGGCAGTGACTGTGCCGAGTCGGATGGAGCTTCCCGCCCGCAGAATCTCGTCCCATTGGGTCTCGATCTCCTGTAAGCGGATGTCGCCACCGAAGGTCGGCTCCAACTTCGGCCACCGTTTTCGGTCGCGTATCGGATACAGACGCCGTTCGCCGATGTCGCGGATGCGCGGGGCAAAGCGGAATCCGAGCAGATGGCAGAGGCCGAAGACTTGATCAGTGAACCCGGCCGTGTCCGTGTAGTGCTCCTCGATGACCAAATCACTGTCGTGGTACAGCAGCCCGTCGAGCACGTAGGTGGCATCCCGGGCGTTGGTGGCGATGCACTTGGTGTGGTACGGCGAGTACTGGTCCGAGATGTGGGTGTAGAAGATCACCACCGGTCGGCTTCCATACTTCGGATTCCGGTGACCCAGCTCCTGTCCGACGCTGCCCAGCGGGAAATGTTGGCCGTCCGACGACGATGTCGTGCCATCGCCCCAGTTGTACGCCAGCTTGAGCTGATGATGCTGGTTGACTACCTCGGCCAAAGCGCGCGAATAGCAGTCCTCGCGCACGTGCCAATCCGCGACCCGGCTCAAACGCTTGAACGAACTCCCGGGTGCCGCCTCAGCCATGCGCGTCAGCCCCAGATTGAGCCCATCGGCGAGGATGACGCTCAGCAAAGCTTGCCTGTCATCTGTCGGGAGTCCGGAGCGCAGATGGGTGAACTGCTCCGAGAAGCCGGTCCAACCGTCGACCTCGACCAACAGGTCCGTGATCTTGATC
>JBATTL010000499.1:0-4331 GCA_049670525.1 Thiohalocapsa sp.
CGCCTACACGGCGGGCCCCGGCCTGGTTGGCGCCTTGCTGGTCGGCGCCGGTTTCGGGCGAGGTTTGGCCTGGGCTTGGGGCGTGCGTGCTGTCGGCGTCCACCACATGGAAGGCCATCTGCTTGCGCCGATGCTCGAAGATGCGGCTCCTGCGTTTCCATTCGTCGCGCTTCTCGTCTCGGGCGGCCATACGCAGTTGGTCGAGGTGACTGCTGTAGGAGCCTACCGGTTGCTCGGCGAGTCCCTGGATGATGCCGCCGGCGAGGCATTCGACAAGACCGCCAAGATCCTCGATCTACCCTATCCCGGCGGCCCCGCGCTGGCGAAGCTCGCGGAGCTGGGCGTGTCCAACCGCTATCGGTTTCCGCGACCGATGACCGATCGGCCCGGGCTAGACTTCAGTTTCAGCGGTCTCAAGACCCATGCGATGAACGCCCTCCGCGATGAACTGGAGGCGCGTGACGATCCGGAGCAGACACGCGCTGATGTCGCCCGCGCCTTCGAGGAAGCGGTGGTCGATACACTGCTGATCAAGTGCAGGCGGGCGGTAAGGGAGGTCGGCGTCGACACACTGGTGCTCGCGGGCGGTGTCAGCGCCAATCGGCGCTTGCGCGAACGCATGGACGTGATGATGGCGACCGAAGGCGGTCGGGCTTTCTATCCGCGACCGGTGTTGTGCACCGATAACGGAGCGATGATTGCGTTTGCCGGTCATCAACGTCTGGTTGCCGGTCAGTTTGAGCCGCTGGCGTTTTCGGCGCGGTCCCGCTGGCCGATGGAGGGTTTGCCGCCGCTGACACCCTAGCAGGAGCGGGCTTGCGGATAGGTGTTCTCACGTCGCGTCGACACTCAACGGGCGACCGCGGAGCGGCGGATTTCGTAGCGCTTCGCACCGGCGCGGGAGGCGACTAGGCAGGCCCGGCGTCGTTGCCGTCTACGCCGATTTTCCCCTCTTTGCCACTCAACAAGTTCTGGATGTTGCTGCGGTGCCGATAGAACAATAGCAATGTGATGACGACCTGCATGCCAACCAGCGCGGGCTCCCGAACGAACCACCAAACAATCAGCGGCGCGAGGGCCATGGATACCAGTGCCGAGGCGGACGAGATCTTCAGAACCTTCGCGATAAACAGCCAAACCGCCGCGGTGCAAAGACCGACCGGCCAAGAGAGGCCGAATTGCACGCCAAGCGCCGTCGCCACGCCCTTGCCGCCCCGGAAGCCGAAAAATAGCGGATACAAGTGCCCGACGAATGCGGCGAGCCCGATCGCCGCCAGGGTCCATGGGCCGACACCAAGCCCATGGGCCACGAGCATTGGCAGCAGCCCCTTCACGCTGTCGCCAAACAGCGTGATCCCGGCGGCCCGCTTCGCCTTGGCGCCGCCGATGCGCAGGACGTTGGTCGCGCCGGGATTATTCGAGCCCTGGGTGCGGGGGTCAGGAAGACCCATGAGCCGGCAGACGATGATGGCGCTGGAGATGGAGCCAAGCAGGTAGGCGCCGATGAACAGCGCGATGTCGAAGGCGGGCAGGGTGTTCATGGCGCGCCATTGGACTGTCTGCGAGGCCTGGGGTCAAGTTCATCCGGCGGGCGGCGAGCCCTTGGGTTGCAATGCACCTGCCTGCCGCCACCATGCCCAAAGCATTCGCAGGCGCCGTTTCGGGCGCATCCTGAGACCCGGAGGCACTGGAATGGACATTGTGTTTTTGCGCGGTCTGCGCATCGAGACCGTGATCGGCATCTATGACTGGGAGAAGGAGATCAAGCAGCCGGTTGTGCTCGATATCGAGATGGCTGGCAACATTGCCCGTGCCGCCGCCAGCGACAGCATCGAGGACACTTTGGACTACAAGGCCATCTCCAAGCGTCTGAAGCAATTCGTCGGCGAGTCCCGCTATGAGCTGGTGGAGACCTTGGCGGAACGCTGCGCCGGGGTCATCCGCGAGGAATTCGGCGTGCCCTGGGTGCGCCTCAAGCTGGACAAGATCGGGGCCGTGTCCGACGCCGAAGGCGTCGGCGTGATCATCGAGCGTGGCGAGCGAACTTGATGCCGAGCATCGGTGAAACTGCGGGACCGCGGCGGTGCTGGATCAGCGTCGGCAGTAACCTTGACCGTGAACGATCCATCCGTGGGGCTATCGAGGATCTTCGCGCCGCCTTCGTGACGTTGATCGTCTCGCCGATTTACGAGACCGAAGCCGTCGGGTTCGAAGGTGACCCCTTCTACAACTTGGTGGTCGGTGTCCGAACGAACCGGCCCGTGGGAGATATCAGACGCAGGCTGCGTTCCATCGAGGACTCGCACGGACGGGTCCGGGGGCCAGACAAATTCGCATCGCGCATTCTGGATCTGGACCTACTGACCTGGGGAAGTACCGTCGGCGTTGTCGATGGCTACAAGTTGCCACGGGACGAAATCCTGAAGTATCCCTTCGTATTGGCGCCGTTGGCGGACGTCGCACCGGAGGAGCGCCACCCCGTCGATGGCCGAAGTTACCGGCAATTGTGGTCGACCATGGCGGTTACCTCGGCGCCCCTACACCCTGTGGCGCTTGCGCTATAGGCGAATCCCCGAATCTCGTACCAGATGGCGTGGCGTTGCAGCTCGCCTTCAAGGATGCCTGGTGGGAAGATAGCCGGGCCGTGCGACTGCCGGTGGGACACCGAAGACGGGCGTCAAGACGAGTCGGCCGATAGGAGGTTTGATAGAAGTCGGCTCAAGCCCTACCCCTGATGGGCTGTCTAGACTCCGGGCTTACCGGTCGCTGTGATCGTCCGAAGTGATGCCGCCGATTCGCAACAATTGCTGCACCAGTTGGCCGGTGTCGTCGGGTTGATCCAGTTTATCGGCCGGCGTCCAGGAGTAATCGGCCTCAAGTCGGAAGGAGCCACTGTATGAATCCGGGGGTTGCCCCCTCCAGTCCTGCGGCGACAGCATGGAGAAATAGGAACTGCCGTCGGTCTTGGCATACAGATGATAAAGCTTGCCCGGGATACGTTTGAACGCGCACTGGGCTTGGGTTAGGGCCTGTTCGTCTCGGGCCTCGTCCAGTACCTTGAGCGCCTCCGCTTGGAGAGATTTGATCTGGTCCGCGATGACGCGCAGCTTCGCGGATGTGCGCGCGTTCAGCATGGATTCCGCACGCGCCACCTCTTCGGCCAGGCGTGGTGCGTGAAAGGCTGGCGCGAGGCGGCTCGTCGGATAGGGCGAGCTTCGCGCATCCCCGCGGCGCAGGATCGTCTTCGCGTCATCGCTCATGATCAGTCCTCATTCCGGGAGTCGACGGCGTCAACTCTGAGTCATTGCTGGATCGTTCGGCCTCCATCGACCGCGATGACCTGGCCGGTGATGTAGTCAGCGTCTCGGACCAAAAATAGGAGCGCCTGGGCGATATCCGTTGGCGTGCCTGGACGCTCTAGGGCGGTACGCGAGAGGATTTCGCGTTTGGCGTCGCCGGACAGGCCCTGCTCCGGCCATAAGATGGCCCCAGGGGCGACGCCATTGACCCGTACCTGCGGGCCCAGTTCTCGCGCCAGGGCCTTGACCATCATCGCGTTCCCAGCCTTGGCCATGGAGTAGATGGGGTGTTGTTTCAGTGGTCGTTCGGCGTGTACATCCACCAGGTTGACGATACAACCCTCGCTTGCACGCAGCAGCGGTGCCGCGGCCTGCGCCAGAAAAAATGGAGCCTTGAGGTTGGTGCCGACAAGCTCGTTCCACTGGGCCTCCGTCGCCTGATCCAGCGGCGTTGGATAGAAGCTGGAGGCGTTGTTAACCAGGATGTCGAGCCTGCCGCGGAATGTTCGTACCGCGTCCATCAGCATTGCTGGTGCATCGCCGTCCTGCAGCTCCGCCTGCACCAATCGTACCGAGTCGCGACGGATGCGGGTCAGGCCCTCCGCCAGCAACCGCGCGGCGTCTACGGAGCCGCGGTAATGCAGCACCAAGTCGACGCCCTGAGCGTGCAGCAGCCGCGCGATCTGGGCGCCGATACGCTGCGCCGCTCCGGTGATCAGTGCCACCTTGCCGCGCATCCTACCGAGCTCCTGCTCGGACTGCGCCGTCTTGGTGTCTGGTCGGGTGGAGTTGGATTCCGTCAAGTCTCGCTACCTCTGTTGTAGACTGCGGGCCCGCTGAACCGGGGCCCAGATGGTGACGATTCCATATGACGACGAACAATAATCAGGCCGACGCACCAGACCATGTCAAGGCCCATACGGGACGGCTGACGCGGCTAATTCGGCGCATGATTGCCGAGGCCGGTGGCGCATTGCCCTTCGATCGGTTTATGGAACTGGCACTCTACGCGCCGGCGCTCGGCTACTACGT
>JBATTL010000500.1:0-2342 GCA_049670525.1 Thiohalocapsa sp.
CACGCTATGTCATTGAAGACTGGGTCGATGAGAAGGATAATGAAGGATAACGTTGTCGATTTTCGCGATGCACAACACCCCATCCCAGACCCCTCTGGGGGAGAACCGCCAGGCATGGAACAACGCCTACGAAATCTCGAACAAAGCGTCGCTGTGATCGCGTCAAACTACGCAACGAAGGCGGACATCGGCGACCTGCGTACCGAGATGCACAAAGGATTCGGCGACCTGCGCGCCGAGATGCACACAAGTCTCAGCAAGAACAATTGGCAGATGATTACGGCACTGCTTGCCATCACCAGTATCGGCGTAGGCGTTGTGATCACGGCTCTGCGGTGGATGCTCCCGGCGGCCTAGTCATACCTCGCCGGGTGGCTAAAAACCCGGTGCCACCGTGGGAATGGCGGGATCGGTGAGGAGTTACGGCGGATTGGCGTCTCCCGGATCACCCGTATAGACGATCCGGACCTGACCACGACGAGCACCACAGGCGCCGCAACGCAAACGGTTCGGAATCGCCGGGACGGTCACCCCGCCCGGAATCTTGTCTCGATCGATCGGCGCCCAGTGCTCACAGGCTTCGCAAAACGCGAAGAAGGTGAAGTGTGAGGCGGGGAAATCGTCGGGGAGATTGGCCTGGCTTACGCAGGCTCCAAGTCACTGTCCTTCGTGTTGCTCACGGGCGAGTGGCGCTCCAGCACCTCATTGTAGGTCGCGGCTGCCTCTTCAAGGCTCATTTCGCACATTCTCTCAAGCATGTCTGTTGGCCATCTGACAACCGTGTTGTTGCTGGTGTGCTCCAAGCGGAGCTCGATCGGCCGGTAAGTTCTTGGCTTTTGCTCGCTCATGATAGTAGGTACTCGTTGAAGGTCTCAGAGCCCTGGGTGTATGTCAGGGCTGTAAGTATTACCAAAGACATCATATCTGCGAACTGGTACATCACGTTGACATCGATGTTGCCGAGGGAGTCTGCTGGGCTGCCGTCAAAGTAGTGCGCCAGAATGTGGTCAACGCACAGAAAGGCAAGGATAGACCGGCCACCTTCCGGCAAGTCTAGCACAGTAGCTAACTCGTCCATTCTGCCCGGATGTGCCTCCGCATGCCGTCGAAACGTAATCGGAACGGCCAGTTGGGATTTGTAGCACGCCGTCTCATCCCCGTCGCCCGACCAACACCTCGCCCAACCTCTATCTCTTGAACCCGGCCCATCCAGAAGAGCCCGAAGTCGCGCTACTGGCTTACGATCGGCCAGCCTAGGGGCATAAGCATCTCGGATCTGCTGGAGGTGCAATCCTTGGTGCATGAAGTGCTCGTCATGCTTAGCGGTCCTCGGAACATTATTGTCCAAATACGGTACGCCTTTCCCGATCACGTGACTGAATACCGTGTATCTATCAGCCGACTCTAGCTGGCACGACACGCCAGCACCGGATAGCATGACGATATTATAGAGCGTCCCATCGTTGTTCATGAGGTGGACGCCTACCCGCGGAGCGCCTTGTTGGCGGTGTGCCATCTGAAAGTAGTCCCTAACTCCTTGACCTAGAATTCCTAGGATCGTTTTTTGTCCACTTTCCACAGTCTTCGTCAATTCTGAAAACGCTTTTTTTTCGATGGCTTGACTGCCTTTATTGCGGGACGACTTGAAATCTCTGTGCCTACGTGCGCAAGAGAATGAATAGACTGCATATTCTCTCTGAAACTCGCAAAGATAGGATCTCAAGTGGCTTGTGATATCCGTTCTGCTTGCCTTTACAGCCCCTGGCGTAAGTGCTCGAAGAACTCGGAAAACAGTGCCAACAGGGACCGTCACTTCTGGCATAGGCATAGCTAACATTCCTTATGGGCAACCCTTGCGCGAAATGTAGGCAAAGGTGAGGCTTTTACCTTGACGTTGCGGTGGACGTGATCACCAGTGCAAAAAACACTGCGGTTATCGTATCACCTCACCCAGCCCGCCAAATTATCGCCCCGAGCACGGTCTGCGGTCCCATGGCACGGATCATCCTTATTGCCTGACTCAGGGCGCCCACAGCGCACCGTCCCGACCAAGGGTAACGGCTTCCCGCGGTCGCTTGAGACTGTCGCAACTGCATCAATGACGTACATCAGTCCGGAAACCGTCCAGATCGTTGCAGTGTGAACCAGGTCTAGGAATAGCAAATCGGGTGGGGCTGGGGTGTTGTAGTCCGCAACAACGAAAAAACCCGCCAGGGCGAACCATAGCGGGTTGGTGTTAGTGCCGCCTTTGCCGGGCGCGGACGGCGCGCGTGACGAGTTCCCGGCTTTCGACCGCCGAGCCGAAATTAGAGCCAGCGGGAGCGGCGTCGCCTAACGGTCCG
>JBATTL010000501.1:0-4315 GCA_049670525.1 Thiohalocapsa sp.
AGTTCCTCCCGCCCGAGTATTCCGAGGTCGTCTACACCGGGAGCAACAACGACTCGAAGCTGCTCAAGGAATTCCATCTCGACCCGAAGCGGGAGCGACAGATCCGCAAGAGCTTCGGCAAGCTCGACCAGCAGCCCAAGATCCTCATCGTCACCGAGAAACTGCTCACTGGCTTCGATGCGCCGGTGCTCTACGCCATGTATCTCGACAAGCCGATGCGGGACCACACCCTGCTCCTGGCCATCGCCCGCGTGAACCGTCCCTACGAGAACGAGGCGCAGGAGATGGTGAAGCCCCACGGCTTCGTCTTGGATTTCGTGGGCATCTTCGACAAGTTGGAGAAGGCGCTGGCCTTCGACAGCGACGAGATCAACGCCATCGTCAAAGATCTGAAACTGCTGAAAGTCCTTTTCAGAAACAAGATGCAGTCCAGGGCACCGGCCTACCTCGGCCTGATCGAGCGCAACTTCAACGACAAGGACGTGGACACCCTCATCGAGCACTTCCGCGACCCCGAGCGCCGCAAGGCATTCTTCAAGGAGTACAAGGAGATCGAGATGCTCTACGAGATCATCTCGCCGGATGCCTTCCTGCGGCCCTTCATGGACGACTACGCCACCCTTTCCGCCATCTACGCGGTCGTCCGCAACGCCTACAGCAAGCGCGTGCAGGTGGATCGTGAATTCCAGCGTAAGACCAACCGGCTGGTGCAGGAGCAGGTCGGCATCTACGAGGTGCAACGCGTCGAAGGGCTGGTCGAGATCAACGCCGAGACCATCGAGCTGATCAAGCAGCGCCAGGGCGGCGATGCAACCAAGGTGATCAACCTGGTGAAGGGCATCGAGCGCACGGCCGAGGAGGAGAGCGAAGAGCCCTATCTCATCGCCATGGCCGAGCGTGCGCGGGCGGTGCAGGACGCCTTCGAGAGCCGCCAGGTCGATACGGCGGAGGCCCTGGAGGCGTTGCTGCGGGAGGTCGAGTCGAACGAGACCAGAAAGCAGGAGCAGGCCGAGAAGTCCTTCGACGGCCTGACCTATTTCGTGTATCGCACCCTGTTGGATGCCGGCATCGGCAACCCCGAGGCAGTCAGCCGCAAGATCCGGCTGGCCTTTGGGGAATGCTCCAACTGGAAGCGAAGCGAGAACGCCCTGCGCGAACTGCGCAAGCGGGTGAGCTTCGCGATCTTCGCCGAGACGGAGGACCTCGACCGGGTCACGGCACTGGTGGACGAGCTGTTCACGCTGCTGGACAAGGCGGAGCGGATCTAGCCGGATGGCCGATGCCGCACGCAAGCAGGTCTTCAAAGACCGGGTCCGCCAGTGGGCGGACCGGTTGGACGTGCAGGTGGTCCAGCTCAGCGTTCGGCCCATGCGCAGGAAATGGGCGTCCTGCTCCACCAACGGACGGCTGAATTCTAGCGACGAGCTGCTCGGGCTGGATACCGAGCTGTGGGACTACGTCATCGTCCACGAGTTGCTGCACTTCTCGGTGCCCAATCACGGCAAGCTCTGGAAGAGCCTGATGCAGGCGCACCTGGGGGATTACGAGGCGATGGAGGAACGGTTGGCGGACATGGACAAGTCGGCGCGGGGTTGAACCATTGCTTCGCTGGCACTGCACACCGCCTGGCGGCGGTCCCAGGAACTGGAAGTGGACCGGTGGAAAGGCGGTATTAGTGCAGCACCTCTTCGAGGTTGTCGGCAATGAGGGCCTGATCGAACCAGCGGGTCAGGGTTTCCGGTTCGGCCGACTGGACGCGTTCGTGTTGCTCATCAAGAAAGCCGACGACCCCCGGCTCTGCGTGCGGCACTCAAGGCTGGCGGTCGGGCTGGCATCGACACGGACGGTCTTCCTGTTCGAAACCCATGGGCAATCAAAGGCGCGTCGTGCGGGGTGCATTAGCGACGAAAAAAGACAGTTTATACGACGTATAGGAAGGTTCACGTCAGATAATCAGCTTTTATGTCGCGTAACAGCTTTTCGCGACCTACAATCCGCCGCATGCCAAAGAGGATTCCAGAAGAAGAACTCAACGCCATCCGCGCGATCGTGGCGGACCATCATCCATCGGCTGTGCAGGTCCGGACCATTCGCGAAGGGTTGGCGTATGAGCTGCCGCCACGGATGCTGCAGCGGCGCCTGGCTTCATTGGTCGATCAGAAACGGCTGACGGCCGAGGGGCGAGGCAAAGGCCGGCGCTATCGTTTGCCCCCGAACGACCTCGTCGTCCAGCCTCGGCCCGGTCAGCTCGAAATCAAAGGTCGTTCGGCCGGTGTCGAGGCCTACCCGCCCGTTTCGCCTGAGGCGGAGACCATCAAGCAGGCGGTCCGCGCGCCAATTCAGCACCGGCAACCGGTAGGCTACCAGCGGGCCTTTATGGATCAGTACTGGCCCAACGAGACATTCTATCTGCCGGAGGAAACGCGTCAGCGCCTGCTCAAGTTGGGGCGCCCTCCCGACGCTGAACGCCCTGCCGGGACCTATGCACGCCGGATCTATAACCGTCTCCTGATTGATCTTTCTTGGAACTCGAGTCGCTTGGAAGGCAACACCTATTCGCTGCTGGAAACCGAGCGGCTGCTGGAGCTGGGCGAGGCGGCAGATGGAAAGGATGCGCTGGAAGCGCAAATGATTTTGAACCACAAGGCGGCCATTGAACTGCTGGTCGAGCAGGCCGACGAAATCGGTTTTAATCGCTACACCATCCTGAATCTGCATGCTTTGCTGTCGGACAACCTGCTCGCCGATCCGCTGGCCGGTGGTCGTTTGCGGAACATCGGGATCGGCATCGCCGGGACCGTCTACTATCCGTTGGAAGTGCCGCAGCTCCTCGACGAATGCTTCCGGAAGACCCGCGACACAGCGGCTGCGATTGCCGACCCGTTTGAGCAGGCCTTCTTTGCCCTCGCGCACCTCGCGTACCTGCAACCCTTCGAAGACGTGAACAAGCGGGTTTCGCGTCTTGCGGCGAATATTCCCCTGATTCGAGAGAACCTCTGCCCGCTATCCTTCGTAGACGTTCCGGAGCGCGCCTATTTTGACGGAGTGCTGGGCGTCTATGAACTGAATCGCATCGAGCTGTTGCGCGATGTTTTCATTTGGGCCTACCAGCGTTCCTGCGCGCGCTACTCCGCCGTTCGGCAGTCGCTGGGGGAGCCTGACCTATTCCGTTTGCGTTACCGTGCGCTGATCGCCGAGGTGGTCGCGACAGGGGTTCGCGGCGGGCTGGGCAAAAAGGCCGCAACCGCATTGGTCCGGCAACGTGCCGAGGAGCAGGTGCCGGCAGAGGATCAGGGGCGATTTGTCGAGGTCGCGGAGACAGAGATGATGAGCCTCCATGAAGGCAACATCGCGCGCTATCGCTTGCGGCCTGCTGAGTACCAGGCCTGGCGGCAAGGCTGGCATTGACGGAGTTTGCGCATGCCGAAACCCGGAGAACACAAAACCGTCCAAGCGCGGATCATCGACTACGCCCAGGCCATCGGTTGGACCTTGTTGTCCCGCGAGGAAGCCGAGCAAAGGAGAGGGGGCATTCCTGCCCCCTTTGAATCCAAAACCGGGGGTAGGAAAACCCCCGCTCCTTTATCGCTCTTCTTCGACGATCTGCTCGACGCCAAGGTGCGGGAGTTCAACCCGCATCACGCCGAGGCCGAGGGTGCTTTGCTCGGCCAGTTCCGCCATTTCCACACCGACGTCTACGGAAACCGGGAATTCCTCGAGTACCTGCGCAACCGGGGCAAGTTCTTCGATCCAGAGGACAAGCGCGAGCGCGCCCCGATCCTGATCGATTACGAGCATCCCGAGAGTAATATCTACGAGGTCACCGAGGAGTGGGCCTTCCATAACGGCCATTAAGGCACACGGGAAGATGTCGTCTTTACTCATCCATGGCATTCTGGTGCTGGTGATCGAGTGCAAGAACGCCAACAAGGACGAGGCGATTGCCCGCGGGTGGACCAGATCCGCCGTTACCACCGCGAGATGCCCGAGCTGTTCCTGTCGCAGCCGCTATCCTTCGCCGCTTGAAGTCGTCCGGCGCTGTCATTGATGCAACATCCCCTTCGCATTCTGATCCTGGTCCTGTTCGTTCTCGGTGCGGCCGGCGGCTGGTGGTGGCTGTCCCGCCCACAGCCGGTGTCGGTGCGCGTGGAGCCCGTGGAACGCGGGCCGGTGGAGGAGGTGGTCGCGAATACCCGCGCCGGCACCGTGATGGCTTGCCGCCGTGCCCGGCTCGCACCCGGCACCGGCGGGCAGATCGCGATACTCGCCGTGCACGAGGGGGACCGGGTTGAGGCCGGTCAGCTCTTGCTGGAAC
>JBATTL010000502.1:0-4089 GCA_049670525.1 Thiohalocapsa sp.
CCGTCACGTCGCGGCGTCGGTCGGCTGCGCCAGGCAGCCCTCGACATCGCCGCTGGCACGTTTGCGGATGCGGTCGACCAGCCGGCCGGAGGCGTCCAGCAGGTCGATCTCCAGCGGCATCTTGCCCACCGCGTGGGTGGCGCAGGACAGACAGGGGTCGTAGGCGCGGATCGCGACCTCGATGTGGTTCAACAGCGGTTCGGTGAGTTGATGGCCGTCCAGATCGGCACGTGCGACCGCGCGGATCGACTCGTTCATGGCCTGGTTGTTGTTCGTGGTGGCGACGATCAGGTTGGCCTTGCGCACCAGGCCGTCGGCGTTGATTTCGTAGTGATGGAACAGTGTGCCGCGGGGGGCCTCGATAACGCCGATGCCGCTCGAGCGCGGCTCGCCCTCGTGCAGCAGGTCGTCGCCGCCGATGTCCGGATCGTCGAGCAGCCGTTCGATGGACTCGGCGCAATGCAGCAACTCGATCATGCGCGCCCAATGCATCGCCAGCACCGATTGCACCGGTCGCCCGCCGCCGGTTTCGACGAAGGCGCCGCGCTCATGCTCAGCCAACGGTGTATCGATACGGTCGCAGTTGTCGACCCGCGCCAGCGGCCCGACCCGGTACCACCCAGCATCGGGTCCCAGCGATTGGATGAACGGAAACTTCATGTAAGTCCAGGGCTTGATCTGTTCACGCAGCAGGGTTGCATAGTCGTCACAGGATGCGTGATCGAAGATGCTGTGGCCGTCGGCATCGCGGGCACGCAGGCAGCCGTCATAGAGTTCTAATGCGCCATCGGCTCGGACCAGGCTGAGGCTGTTTGCGTCGACGGTAGCGAAGCGGCGGTTGTGCTCGGCATCGGCCAGGAACAGACGCCGGATCAGCGCCACCGCGTCCACCGCCCAGGTGACGATCTGACCAATGTCCCCGCGCAACAGATCGCGTTCCGCGTTGGAGACGGACTTGTTGACGCCGCCGGGCAGCGCGCCGGTGCCGTGGATGCGCTTGCCGCAGGTAACGCGAATCACCTCCTGGCCATATTTGCGCAGCAGCACGCCTTGGCGGGCGATGTCCGGATGATCCTGGATGACGCCGACGATGTTGCGATGGGCCACCGCGTCATCGAAGCCGAACAGCAGGTCGGGCGACGACAGGTGAAAGAAGTGCAGCGCATGGGATTGCAGCACCTGACCGAAGTGCATCAGCCTGCGCACCTTCTCCGCGGTCGGCGTCAGCCGGTCGACGCCGACCAACTGATCGCAGGCCTTGGCCGCCGCCAAATGATGGCTGACCGGGCAGATGCCGCACAGGCGCTGCACCAGCACCGGCAGCTCCCAGAATGGTCGGCCCTGAATGAATTTCTCGAAGCCGCGGAACTCGACAATGTGCAGCCGCGCCTGCCGGACCTGGTCGTCGTCGTCCAGCAACAGCGTGACCTTACCGTGCCCCTCCACCCGCGTCACCGGCTCGATGACGACGCGTCGGAGTCGATCGGGGTTGGCGGCGGTTTCGAGTGGGCTTGGCATGGCTTGAGTCTCGGTCAGTGCCTGGATCAGTCCCGGGATCAGTCCCGGGATCAGTCGTAATGCAATTGCGTGTAGGGCAAGCTGATCGGCCTGCCCTCCAGCAACTCGGTCAAGAAGGTCCAGATCGCCTCGGCAGACGGCGGGCAGCCGGGCAGAAAGTAATCGATCTGCACCAGTTCATGGACCGGATGCAGTTGATTGAGCAGCAGCGGCAGTTCCGGGTCGTTCGGGATGCCGGCGTTGTGCAGCCCGACGCCGTCGATGTAGGCCTCTTCCAGACACTCGCGCAGGGAAAAACTGTTGCGCATGGCTGGAATCCCACCGTTGACGGCACAGGCGCCCACGGCCACCAGCAGCTTGCAATGGCGTCGAAACGCCAGCAGCACCTCGACGTTTTCGGCATTGCCGGCGCCGCCCTCAATGAGACCCAGATCGCAATCGCCGATGATCTTGATGTCGGTCAGCGGCGTGCGGTCGAACTGCACCAGGTCCACCAGATCGACGAAGCGCTCGTCGATGTCGAGCAGCGACATGTGGCAGCCGAAGCAGCCCGCCAGCGACGCGGTGGCGACCTTCAGCTTGGGCCTATCCTGCGCGGCTAGTCCCGTGGCCATGATCAGCCCTCCTTGTGGGCGACCGCATCGCCGACCAGATCGATCGGCTCACGGTCGTATAAACGCTCGCCGATGGGTACTCGGTAGCCGGCCCGCCGCGGCAGGATCGCACCCACCGGGCACACATGCGCGGCCTTGTCGGTGATGCTGAAACGGCTGTCTCCAAGCCGGCCGCTGGGCGAGTCGACAATGAGCCGGCTCTGGACCCCCCGGCCGCTGATCGCGAACACCCGCTTGCGGTCGTGGTCGCGGCTGGCGCGCACGCAGAGCTCGCACAGGATGCAGCGGTTGAAGTCCAGAATGGCGTCGGGGTGCGACGCGTCGACCTCCCGCCGCGGGAAGAAGTGCTTGAAGTGCGGCTCCAGCATGCCGCAGTAATAGGCCACCGCCTGCAACTGGCAGGCACCGCTCTTCTCGCAGGCCGGGCAGACGTGATTACCCTCGACGAACAGCATCTGCAGCACCGCGACGCGCAGCGCGCGGATGGCGTCGCTGTCGCTTTTCACCACCATGTCCGCGCTCGCCGGCGCGGTACAGGCCGATACATCGCGACCATTGGCGCGCACCAGGCAGACCCGGCAACTGCCATGGGGGGCGAATTCCGGGTTGTGACATAGGTGCGGGATATAGGCGCCGGCGGCCAGCGCGGCGTCCATGATCGTCTGCCCCGGCCGAAACGGGATCGGCTGGCCGTCGAGTTTGAAGGTGCTGGGTTGTGCGCTTGCGTTCATGGCGACACCGCCGTCGTCTCCTCTTGTTCCGCCGATGCGTCGGACAAATGCGCGCCGGCGTCGTCGCGCCCGGTCAGGGCCCGCGCCTCGCTCAGCGCGGCATCCAGATCGAAGGCCGGGCTGTACGCGGCGCTGGCGAGCCGGGACGCATAGATGTCCGGGAACTTGTCCAAGGTATTCAACACATGGTTCGGCGCGGTGTGGCCCAGACCGCAATGGCTGGCGCGGCGCATCACGTCGGCAATCTGGCGCATCTCCTGCAGATCGTGACGCGAGCCCTGCCCCACCGCAACCTTTTCCACTAGATCGCGCAGCAGCTTGCCGCCGACCCGGCACGGGGTGCAGAAGCCGCAGCTTTCGTGGACGAAGAAGTCGGCGAAATTTCGCACCATGTCGAGCATGTCCCGACGCTGATCGAAGACCATGAACGAACCCGCCGTGGGCAGGTCTTCGAAGGCCAGCACCCGATCGAACTCATCCGCGGCCAAGGTCGCGCCAGCCGCGCCGGAGACCTGCACTGCCTGAGTCCGCTCGGCACCGCAATCGGCCAGCACCTTGGCCACGCTGGTGCCGAACGGCACCTCGTAGACACCAGGTCGGGCGCAGTCGCCGCTGACGCTGAGGATCTTGCTGCCGGCGGACTGATCGGTGCCCTCGCTGCGGAACCAATAGCCGCCGTGCTCGGCGATGCGCGCGGCGGCGAGGAAGGTCTCGACATTGTTGACCACCGTGGGCCGGTCCAGATAGCCTTCGGTGACCGGAAATGGCGGACGCTTGCGGGTCACGCCGCGCTTGCCCTCCAGGGACTCGATCAGGGCCGACTCCTCGCCGCAGATGTAGGCACCGGCGCCCAGGTGGATCTGGATGTCGAAGTCGAAGCCGCTTCGACCGCGAATTGCTCGCCCCAGCAGCCCCTGTTCGCGGCGACGCTGCAGCACCGACTCCAGGTGCTCGACCAGATAGCGGTACTCGCCGCGCAGATACAGAAAGCCGGTGCGCGCCCCGACGATGCCGGCGCATAGGGTCATGCCCTTGATCACCAGATCCGCATAAGAGGTCAGCAATACGCGGTCCTTGAAGGTGCCGGGCTCGCCCTCGTCGGCGTTGCACACGATGACCTTGTCCGGGTTGTCCGCCTCGCGGCAGAAGCGCCACTTCAGCGCCGTGGTAAAACCGGCGCCACCGCGTCCGCGCAAACCGGCGCGCTCGATCTCGGCCAACAGCGC
>JBATTL010000503.1:0-2821 GCA_049670525.1 Thiohalocapsa sp.
GTCTCGTGTCGCAGCCTGCGGGTCTCGCGTCGCAGCCTATTAGACCCGTTCGATCTGGGTTACGGTGACAGTTTACTAAACGCGACGCGGCAAGAAGAGGCTCGCGCAGAGGCACCAACAAGAAAAAATGCTCGCGCGAAGATGCAGAGGCACGAGAAGTAGAAGAGGAAGCTCGCGCAGAGACGCAGAGACGCAACGGGAAGAAAGAAAGAGAATGAGTTGATTTGGCCAGCGCAATGCCCTACCGAAGGCTCTGCTGCTCGTTTTTTTGTTTGCCTCATTTCTCTCTTCTTCCATTTTTCTCTGCGCCTTTGCTTCTCTGCGCGAGATATCTTTCTCCCCGCTTTGCAGGGTGCAGCATCGAATTCAACGTCAAGCTGTTCATGGCCGATTGACGTTGCTTTTTGACGACGACGATCACGATTACGACACCGGCGGGGAAAACGGATCTATGTGTTTGTCGGTCCCGAATGTTCGATCTGAACCCGCAGCGGCTTGATGCTGTCGAGATGCAGGTCGCGCTGCGGGAAGGCGATGCTGATGCCAGCGGCATTGAACTTGTCGTTGATGGCCTCGTTCAACGCGCTGATGGTGCTGACGCGCAGATCGATGGAATCGACGAAGCAGCGCAGCAACAGGCCGAGCGCGTTGTCGCCGAAGGTGTCGAAGATCACCGACGGGGAAGGCTCATCGAGCACGTTGGGGTGCTCATCGGCCGCCTCCTTTAGCAGGTCCATGGCCTGGCGAACCGGTGATCCGTAAGCGATGCCGATTGCTAGCACCAGCCGCGTGGTCTGGTCCGACAGCGACCAATTGAGCAGTCGTCCGGTGATGAACTCCTTATTCGGCACCAGCAGTTCCTTGCCGTCGAAGTTGCGGATGGTGGTGGCGCGGATCTTGATCTTGGTGACGACGCCGTCGGTGTCGCCGACGGTCACGGCATCGCCGACCCGGATGGGTCGCTCGAACAGGATGATCAAACCGCTGATGAAGTTGGCGACGATCTCCTGCAGGCCGAAGCCGATGCCGACGCTGAGTGCCGCCGCCAGCCATTGCACTTGCGACCAGCGAGCACCGAGGGTGCTGAGCACCAGCATCAGACCCACCGCGACCACGAGATAGGTCGTCAATGTGGTCACCGTATAGCGGCTAGCGGCCGTCATCTTAAAGCGCTGCAGCAGCAAGATCTCCAACAACGCCGGGAGGCGATCGGCCAGTACCCAGGTGCCGATGGCAAAGAGTAACGCCTGGCCGAGGTTGCCCAGCGTGATGGGCAGCGGTTGCGCCGCGCCATCGACGGTGACCGTCCCGTGCCACAAGACCACATCGTCGAAGATATGCAGCGCTGGCAGCGCGCTGAACCAGATCAGATAAAGACCGACGACGGTCGAGGTGAACATGAGGATGCGGATCAGCCCGCGCGTCTCATCGCTCAGGGCGGTAATGTCCACCTCCTCCTCCTCGAACTGCAGCTCGCCCATCTCGCCGAGCGCCTCATGCTCTTCGGCTTCCTCTTGCTCGGCGCGTCGGCGCTCCATGGCGGCATCGAAGGCGAGGCGCCGTCTGGTGACCTGCAGCCAACGCAAGGCGATCGAGTTGCCGAGCACCAATGCAAACATGAACCAGAGCGTCTGCAGAAACAGATAGGAAAAGGCGGTGGCCGTGTAGACGTAACCGGTCCAGGCGAGGGCAATCAATGCCAGCGGAAAGCCGACGATCAGCGGGTACCAGAGAAGGTAGGTACGGAAGAGCATTGGGTAATCGCCACCGGATCGCAGGTGCGCAAACACGCCGTTCCGGGGATGGAACACCCGGTACAGGAACCAAGACAGCGGCAGGTAGGCAAACGGCAGAGCGAGCTTGGCCAAGGTGCCGCCGCTCTCGGCCGGGTTGATACCAAGCGCGACATTGACGATCAAGATCGCGACCACAAACGGCCAGATGAACAGATTGAGCTGGGTGCGCAGCAGCTTCAGGTTGCGCTCCGGCCAGCGGAAATGGACCGCCGCCAACCCGTGCGGCCGACAGATGGCGCCCAGACTGAACAGAATGGCAAGATGTAGGGCGGCCCGCGTCAGTGCGTTGCCCAGGGTTTGGGAGAGTGCTGTTGCACTGCCGTCGATCTGGAGCTGCCAGCCAGCGGCCGCCAGTATGAGGGGCAGCGGCGCCGCAAGCAGCAGGGTCAGGCCCAACACCCACCCGGTATAGTTCACGCGGTCTGTGGTGGGTTTGCCGATCTGGGGCGTGATTGATTCGATGGCGGCGACGATCGCTCGGCGTCGCGAGAGCAGCGCAACAGCGCCGATCACGGCCAACCAGAAGACGGGGCTATTCGCGAGCTGCCGGCCAATCAGGCGCGGCAGGCCCGGCAGTTCGGCTGCCGCGAGCCGAGCGCTGAGTTCGCTCGGCATCGCGCGGATGTCCTCAAGGCGCATCGGTTTGGCGTTGCGCAACCAGGGGAGTTGCTCGTCCAGGTAGGCGTCATACTCGGCGGCGGTCGCGAGCAACGCCTGCTCGGCCAGGTCGAGCTCCCGCAGCTTACCGAGGTAGAGGGCGTTCACATCCAATGCCTTGTCGAGCAGTGTCTGGCGTTGCTGCACCAGCTCCAGCAACTTAGCCTTCTGCGCCTCGGTCTCCGCACCAGCCAGCAGTCCCAGAGACAGTTGCTCGACGGTCGCGTCCGTATCCGCGATTCGACGCGCCTCGGCGCGATGCTTCAAGCGGCTCACGGTGAGGTCGGCGATCTCCGCCTTGCGTTGTTCGTCGTTTTGGCCAAAGGCCCTTAGGTCAGGCAGGGCGTCGAACTGCTGCAACAGGATGC
>JBATTL010000504.1:0-3961 GCA_049670525.1 Thiohalocapsa sp.
ACAGCGCAGCGATCGACAGCGAACGCGCATCGCTCAACAAGTCCAGCCGCAGCCGCGACCATGCCCTGCGCCAACCGGGCAGCCGCGCTACGCGGTGCGCGCGGACGCCGTCCATCAGAGCGCCGAACTGCACCAAGGACGGGCAAGCCGGCTCGCACGCGAGGCACTCGAGACAGTTGCCCAGGTGCACCCCGAGGCGCCCAGCATCTTCCAAATCGCCGGACAAGAGCCCCTGGATCAGTGCAACACGCCCGCGCGGGGACTCAGCCTCGTCTTGGCGCAGGCGAAACGTGGGACAATGCGGCAAGCAATAGCCGCATTTGACGCATTGATCGGCCAACTGCAAGAGGGATTGTTGCTGCAAGGTGTGGCTTTCGCTGGAAACCGGGTAACAGGGTCGAGCCGCAACCGACCCGATCAAGCCCGCCATTCTAACCGGCGGACCGCCGGTCCGGGCGGGAAGGCGCGGCAGTGGCACCGAAAAGACCCTGATCGGTTGCGGCCGGATATTCCCGGTGGTCGACGCACCACCGCCGGCAGTGACGCATCGAGGGCGGCTTTACTTGCATTGAAGGGCTCCCGCCTGCGAACTTGCAACAGCGCCCGCCTTCACAAGAAGCTGAAAGGTGACCATTGTGTCCTACTACCGACATCACGTATTTCTGTGTACAAACGAACGCGAAGACGGCAGCCAAGCCTGCGGTCAATGCAACGCCCAGGCGTCCCGGGAATTCCTGAAAAGGCGCACCAAGGAGCTCGGTCTGACAGGCAAGGGAGGAGTGCGGGTCAACAACGCCGGATGTCTGGACCGGTGCGCGGAAGGGCCCGTTGCGGTCGTCTATCCCGATGCTGTCTGGTACACCTACGTGGACACGACAGACCTCGAAGACATTCTGCAGCAGCATTTGATCGGTGGCGAGCCCGTCGAACGTCTGCGACTCCCTGTGTGATCCGCGAATCACCCGGCGAACGCTCGCCGAGGGTTGCAATATATAAAACCGCTACGCTATCATCGGCGGTCTTTCTCGATGACGGTTCAGGCGCATGCTTCGCCGACCGGCAAGCCTAACGAATGCACGCGTCTGGAGCGACGGACATGACGACAGAGAGCGCAAAGCCCGCCGACGTGCGGCGCGCCTGGTACTTGATCGACGCCGAGGGCAAGACCCTGGGCCGTCTGGCGACCGAGATTGCCCGCCGCCTGCGCGGAAAGCACAAACCCCAGTACACGCCGCATGTCGATACCGGTGATTACATGGTGGTGGTCAATGCGGAAAAGGTGCACGTGACGGGCAACAAGCTTCAGGACAAGATCTACTACCGCCACACCGGCTATGTCGGGCACCTGCGCTCCAAGAGCCTGTCGGACATGCTGAACGAGCACCCCGAGCGGGTCATCGAGACCGCCGTAAAGGGCATGCTGCCGCACAATCCCCTGGGCCGTGCGATGTTCAAGAAGCTGAAAGTCTATTCCGGACCTGAGCACCGCCATCAGGCACAGCAACCGCAAGCCCTTGAACTCTAAATGGCAGCTTTAACAGCAGCTTTGGCGGCAGCTCCAACGGCCCGCTGAACGCTGACGACTCTGTGAGCGGGCAAAAGCGTTAAAAAAAAATTCGCGCTGACTAGCTTCGTCACCAGAACTGGTCACCAAGTTAGTCGGCAACATTCCAGTTACAGATTTACTAGACGGGCAGTCACGATGTCGGAAACCCAATACGCCACCGGACGACGCAAGAGTTCCGCGGCACGAATATTCCTGTCGGTCGGCAGCGGTAGCATCACCGTGAACGGTCGCGAACTCGATAAATTCTTCGGCCGCGAGACTGCGCGAATGGTTGTACGTCAAGCGCTCGAAGCGGCCGAAATGGTCGATCGCGTCGACGTGCGAGCGACCGTCGTCGGGGGTGGCACGACGGGTCAAGCCGGTGCAATTCGCCACGGCATTGCGCGGGCGTTGGTCAAATACGACGAGAATCTTCGCTCTCCGCTGCGCCGGGCCGGCTTCCTGACCCGCGATGCCCGCGAGGTCGAGCGCAAAAAGGTCGGATTGCACAAGGCGCGCAAGCGGCCGCAATTCTCGAAACGCTAGCAGGTCACCCGCACCTCGAAAGGCCTTCCTGGGGGATCGTCTAGCGGCAGGACTACGGACTCTGACTCCGTCAACCAAGGTTCGAATCCTTGTCCCCCAGCCAATTGTAATGAGACGCAAAAATGCCGGCTTCAAGCCGGCATTTTTGCGTTCGGCGCAAGCGGCATCACCAAGGTCCGAGCCGTCGACCCGCTGACGCCGAATTCGGCGCGGGATTCCGCCGCCACCGCACCAATCGCAGCCCGAAGCCGCGTCGACGCCCCCGCCAAAACCCAAAGTCTCACCGCCTCAATGTTGTATCTCCGCAACGCATGCAGTATTTGTCTCTTTTTTTCTAAAAACTGTTGCGCGATGTTGTTTGCTAGTCTAGTATTCCCTTCGCAAGACATGATTGCGTGCGTCGAAAGCAGTCTTTCAATATTTTCACAACAAGCGGAGATCATGATGAACAAAAAGCTCATCTCTCTGGCAGTCGCAGCGGCCGTTGCCGCGCCGGCAGCCGCGATGGCAGAAGCCACCCTGTACGGTACCCTGGGCGCCTCGCTCGACTATGAAAGTGTGACCAATGCGATAACGCCGGTTTATCAGGGTGATTGGGTGTTCTCACCCGGCACACTGGTGATCGGCGAGGATGCGAACGGCGATCCCGTTTACAACACCGAGCCCACGGCACAGTTTGGCATTCGTCTGGACGAAAACGGCAACGCGATCGAGTTTGTTCCGGGTCAGGACTTCGACGGCTGGGGCTTCAGCCAAGAGGGCAGCGCTCTGCGCGGTGCAGGCCCGTCCAACCGCGTCGGCGTCAAGGGTTCCGAGGATCTAGGCAACGGCCTCAAGGCTATTTACCAGGTTGAGCTCGGCGTCAACTTCGGCGCCGTGGACGACAACATCGAGAGTGGTCGGAATGGCGGCGTCAGCATCCGTAACAGCTTCGTCGGTCTCGCCGGCAGTTTCGGTACCTTCCTGATGGGTCGCCACGACACCCCGTACAAGATCTCCACCGGCAAGCTAGACCTCTTCTCCGACACCATGGCCGACTACAACGGCACCGTCGGCTTTGAGGACCTTCGCCTCGACAACAGCGTCCTTTATATCAGCCCGAGCTTCTCCGGCTTGTCCTTCGCCGGCGGGATCTCCGCTCCCGGCGGCGCCACCGCATTTGGCGCACAAAATGTCAACTCCGACCAGATCAGCAGCGTCTACTCGCTGGCCTTGATCTTCAACAATGGTCCGTTCTACGCATCCGCTGCCTATGAGTCGATGAACAACGAGTTGTTCAATAGCACCGATACCAGCAACCTGGGTGAGGCCGGGTGCATCGACCCTGTCACCAGCGCCGAACTGGGTACCTGCAATTATGTCGGTGACGACTACAACAAGTACCGCTTCGGCCTCGGTCTGCTGGACTGGAACGGTTTCACGCTGACCGCGATCTACGAAGATCAGGACAATAACCCTGATGGTCAGAGGCGTACGGGCGTTACCTTCATCGACTCCGATGGATTCATCGTCCCGGGCAGCGTTCAGAATGGTGTCGACAAGCAGCAACTGTGGCAGGTTCAGGCCGGCTATGCCTTCGGCAACAACATGTTCAAGGCCATGTACGGAGCTGTCGACCGTGGCGATCAGCAGTTCGCCCAAGCCACACGCGATACCATCAGCATCAACAATCTGAGACGCGACCTGTCCGGAGACAAGAGCACCTGGGCCGTCGGCTTCGACCACAACTTCAGCAAGCGCACCAAGGCGTATATCCTGTATACCGCCGTCGATGATGACGCGGACGACGCTCCGTTGACGTCCGATGCCAGCTGGGATGGCTTCTCGATCGGCATGAAGCACAAGTTCTGATCTCGATCAGACCTTGGA
>JBATTL010000505.1:0-11955 GCA_049670525.1 Thiohalocapsa sp.
ACCAGTGGGTGACTCATCGTTGGTGCCAATCTCGAACATAGCGAGGTCGATCGGCACCAGGTACTCCTGGTCGGGCATCTGAATACCCTGCTCGACGGCCCAGATGCCAGCGAAACCGATACCGAAATGGACGAGGGCCGAGATTGAAAACCCCAGAATGCCGCTCCAGCGGCCGGCCCAACTCATGACTCAGGTTGTCGTGTCAGAATCGACAGGTTGGTCATGCCTCGGGATTTCAGCAGATCCACGACGGCGACAAAGGCGGAGAAACGGGCGCCCGCGTCGACGCGCAGCGTAACGGGCGTTTTCGGCTCAAGAGTCGCAAGATAGCTCGAGAGGGCTTCCAATGATTTTGGTAGCGTATCGACAAAGACGGAACCCTGCCGATCCACGGCGATGTCGACCCGCGCTTCGAGATTCCGCGGGATCTGGGCCGCGGACTCCGGCAAACGGATCTCCAGGCGCCCGTCGACGATAAAGGTGGCCGTTGTCAGGACGATCGCGAGCAGCACCAGCATGATGTCGATAAAGGGGATAACGTTCATGCTGTCCATGCGTTTCACTGGTCGGCCCTCGTTTGCCAGCGCACCTTGAGCACGTCGACACGGCGAAGCAGGGCATTGTAAAAAACGACGGACGGTATCGCGACCACCAGGCCTAGGGCGGTGGCCTTCAAGGCCAATGCGAGGCCGAGCATGATGGTGGCGGTATCGATGGTGCCAGACTCGCCCATGTCGAAGAATGCGATCAGGATGCCCAGCACGGTGCCCAGCAGGCCGACATAGGGCGCGTTTGCACCGATGCTGCCGATGGTCGTGAGGTTTCGCGTCAGGTCCACCTCGAGTTCGGCCAGATTCTTGGCGCGATCCAGGTCCACGCGGGCGAAGTAGATGTAGCGTTCGATCACGAGCCACAGCATCACGAAACTCATGAGGCCCAATAAGCCAAGTACCGCGTAGTCGAGATAGTCTTTGAGAAATTCCAACTCAGAGCCTCAGCTTGGGCGTGCAATGGAAATGGGGCGAACCATCAGGGTCGTCCGCGCCGAGCCAAGGTACCTCGCCAACGTGGACACAGGGTACGTGCAACGATGGTTGTTGTCGCCGCAAGACCGGCGCGGGTGCCAAGAGATTGGCCTTTTTTGCGGTAGTTTCGATTTAGTGCGAGCACTGCCGGGACTGGCGGACCGCGGACGGCGGCCAAGTTAACCGGCTTCACACCGTCACGCAACTGGATGGTCCGACGAGTGGCGTTTGATCCCATGCGCTGGCAATCGGCGTCAACCGACCGCTGAGGACGGCGGCCTTCAGTCCGCCCAAGGCAGAATGGGGGAAACATCGGGCACGAAGCAGGCGGCCACCGGGGGAGTACAAGACGGCGTTCAACAGCGTCGCTGCCTTTGACGCCGACGGCAATCAGGTCGGTGTAGTCTTCGAGACCGCGAGCCCTTTCGATATCCCTCGGCTGATGGAAGAACTTGTCGGCTGGTTCAACCGAACCACCGGCGACGGCGAGTTACATCCACTCATCGCTCTGGGCATCTTCGTGGTCGTGTTCCTCGAGATCCATCCCTTGCAAGTCGTTGCGCGAGCGAGGTCTCGTGGTTCTCGTCACTGATCCGATACGCGCGACGACACCTGCGACCTCGATCCCAGAAGGGAACCCGGGGCCTGATAGCGGACGAATACTCAGAAGCAACGCAGCGTCGATTCCGCCTGCACCTCGCGGAGATGCGCCACCGCGTTCTTGGCCCAGCTCGAGTCTCTATAAACGGCCGCGCGACCGCCGCCGGGCATCTGTTGTAGGCGCAGCAGTGTATCGATTCGCTCGTAGTCAGCGTAGGGGATGGAGTTGGCGACAAAATCCATGCTGCAAGCGCATTTGCGCAGTGTCTCCGCTGATACGCCATTCGACAGCATACAGCCGATGACGTAGTCGGCAACCACTGCGGTTGGGTAACCGGCGGTCGGTTCGGTGTCGCAGGGGGTGCAGTCAGCAGCAGGCAGCGTTGACGCGCTCAGCAAGCTGGCGCAGGCAGCGATGCCGACGAGACGGTGCTTTATCACGGATTGTCCTCAGGTAAACGAAGATATTGGTGACTACTGGTCCACAATGCCTTTGTAACGCAACGTTTCCTCCAGAAACGCGCCTTGCCCGTCGTACATTCGCGTCTGGATATTGATGAGATGGCCCGGCACTTGGTCTGAGTAGGCGAATCGATACGCCTTTGTGGCATAACCCGGCGTCTTCGCGACCCTCGGGTCGTTCTCAAAGGGCGTGACCACGATCTCCACGGCTTGCAGCTCCGAATCATCCAGGTCCACCAGGATGTCTTGAATCTCGGGGTCATTGAACGCCCTGCGGATGCGATTGCGGAAGTAGGCGACGGAACTGCCGGTGGCCTGAGCCATATCGCGGATGTCGCGTTCCATGAACTGAATGGCGACCGGGTTGCCACGATAACCCTGGGCAGACGGGAACTCGATCCAGTTGGGTCCGCTTAAGGACTCAAAAGACAGGTCACGCCCGGCGTCTTCGCTGACCTTGTTCACGGTCATCCGGACTTCGTCGATTTCGTCCGGTGCATTGGTGACGCGGCGGGTAAACGCATAGACGACCGTCTGTCCTTCGGACAGCGCTTGCAGATGGTCACCCATAAAGACCAAACGTTGCGCCTGGTTGAGCTCGTCCTTGTTTTCTTGCCCGCAGGAGATACCTGGCGCGACTGCAGAGGCGAGGAGTATGGCTGATACGAACCACTTGAAGTCACACATTGATTTGCCGGTGGTGTGGCGGGTTTGTCGTGACGTCGAACCAGTCGGCGACGTAGACGTAGCCCGAGTCAGGGCTTAGTGCGATACCCAGTGGGCCTTTACCAGCAATGGCCTGTGCCCGGACTTCATGGGTCTCTCCGTCGAGACGATAGACGAGACGCGTATTCGGGTCAGAGATGTAGATCCGTTGTCCGTCTTTGGAGACCGCGACGCCTGCTGGGCCCTCGCCGATTCGAATGGTTGCAGTGCTCGACTCGGTAGCAAGATCGATCACTGATAGACTGTGGTCGCCCTGGTTCGTGACGTACGCGAACGGCGTTGCATATGCTATGGGCGAACCTGTCACGGCAACCGCCGTGGCGATCGCCGCCAGACCCCAGCTCGATCCGATTCGAATTTCGCGCTTGACCAAGCCTTTGTTACTCGCCCGCCTCGGCGCGTTGTTTGACGTTGTCCAGACCAGCTTCGTACAGCCCGGTGACCGCATCCACAGCGGCTTGGTCGTTGACTTCCGGCGGTGGGTCGTTGTTCGGGTATCCCCGGTAAAAGGCGCCTTTCCAAGTGACAACGCTGCCATTATCGGCGGGCTCAACGCTGACCCATGACGAATAGTTGGACACGGGAAATACCGCCACGTCAACATCGGTGATCCGATAGAAAAATGAGCGACTGTCGGCGTCGTATTTCTCAAGCTTTTCCTGGACCACATCCCCGCCATTCAGGGTCAATCTGCGTGTTGCACCTGGATCGCTGCCACCATCGCCCTCGGTCTTTGCGACCGCCGGGTGCCAGCCCATGTCCTGAAAATCTCCCACCATCGCCCATACCTTCTCAGGCGGCGCCGCGATCTCCTTGGTCACAATGACCTGCTTGCGTGTCGGCCCCTGTGCCATGGAGACACTGGCGTAAGTGAGTAACAGGATCAGCAACAAGAGTGACGTACGTTTCAGCATCAAATAATGGCTCGTCGTGTGCTGGGTTGGATTGGGGTTGGATTTCCGGGCAGACCTGGGCAAGTTTCATACCATGAGCAAGTTTCATACCGTGTCCCTAGGGGAAACTGTTTTATTGGCCATCCCGGCTAAAAAATCAGACGAAACCCGCCGTTATCTGGAATAGGTGCGCTTTCCGGTTTCCCTTACTCTTGGCGCTTGGGTGCTTGAAAACGCCGAGCCATCCATGCCTCGGACTGGAAACGCTATGAACCAGCGTTTCCTTGCGAACGCTTCATTTGGTGACGCGTCTGAGCTTTGATACCTGCCGACCGCGTGTGCGGGTGAGGTGTTGCCGCCGCACCCGGCGCCCTGGGCGCGTTACGCAAGCGCCACAGGGGTGACACGTTGTGTTCCACAACAACGGCGAGGTTGCGCCAGGTGTCGGCCGTTGTGGTGCAGCATCAGGTGCCATTGTCACCCGTCCGCGCGCAAACCAGCTCTGGAACATCGATTGGGAACGTAACTTGCTGCCGGGATGACCCTCGAACCCCACGGCGATGAGTCATCAAGCCGTCGATTGTGCATTGTCAATTGAGGAGCCGCATGGGTATTCGAAAGTTGGGCGCCGTCTCTCTCGCTGTCGTGCTGGCTTGTCCTCTGGCCGCGGCCCCACTTCGGATCGAAATGGGGCTGTTGACGCACCTGCCGGACGCGCACATCCCGCTGACCTCGCTGGCACCGCGTATCGAAGACGACGGGCAGGCTGGCGCCGAGCAAGGGGTTCGCGACAACAACACGACCGGGCAGTTCACTGCTCAAACTTTCACGCTGCGCCCACTTCGGCTCAAGAATGATCAAGACGCCGTTGCTGGCTTTCGGGAACTCCACCGGCGTGGCGTGCGGCTTTTCCTGATCAATCTGCCTGCCGACAGGTTGTTGGCCTTGGCAGCACTGCCGGAGGCCGCGGATAGTTTGCTCTTGAATATCGGTGCGCGGGACGACTCGCTGCGAAGCAAAGACTGCCGCGGTAACTTGCTGCACACGGCGACCAGTCGGGCGATGGAAGCCGATGCGCTGGCCCAGTTCCTGGCCTGGAAGCAGTGGAAGAACTGGTTTCTGGTCGTCGGCCGGCAGACCGATGACCGCGACTTCGCGCAGGCCCTGGAGCGGGCCGCCAAGCGCTACGGCGGCAAGATCGGAGAGCGGAAGGAATGGACATTCGATGCGGGTGCTCAGCGCACGGATTCCGGTCATGTCAATGAGCAACAGGTGGTGAATGCTTTCACTCAGGTTGGCGACTACGACATCCTGGTCGTCGCCGACGAGGGCGACAGTTTCGGTGAGTATTTGAACTATCGCACCTATCTACCCCGACCGGTTGCAGGGACGCAGGCGCTGATTGCGACGCCCTGGAGTGGTGTCTTTGAACAATGGGGAGCGACGCAATTCCAGCGCCGCTTCCACGAAAAAAGTGGCCGCTGGATGACGCCTCTCGACTATGCCGCCTGGTTAGCGGTGCGCAGCATCGGCGAAGCCGCAACCCGTACCGGCTCGGCGGACGCGGCCGCGCTACAAGCCCATATGCTGAGCCCGGAGTTCAAACTCGCGGCCTTCAAAGGTGTGCCGGTGACCTATCGCGATTGGAACGGCCAGCTGCGTCAGCCGTTGTTGATCGTGTCGCATCGCATACTGGTCTCCGTATCGCCGCAGCAGGGGTTTCTGCACCAGTTCTCGCCGTTGGATACTCTTGGATTCGATCGTCCGGAAGTGCAGTGTGACATGACCCGCCGAGGCAACTCTATGAACACGGAAATGTCGGTGCATCCTGTCCTCCGATCGACTGGCGACAGCAATAAGCAATGAACAGCGCAATTTTCGAACTAGGCCCGGAGTGCTCACCATGATTCATCCGTCGATGCCGATTCGTGCCTTGCTGATCGGCGCGTGCCTTTCGCTGTCCGCGAACGCCCATGCCTACAGGGTTCTTGTATCGAGCGAAAAGGACAACCTGATCAGTGTCGTCGACGGAGATTCGTTGGAAGTGCTCGCGGAGGTTGGCGTCGGTCAGCGACCGCGCGGAATCGCGCTGAGTCTCGACAACCAGGCCCTTTACGTCTGCACAAGCGACGAGGACCATATCGAGGTGCTGGACCTGGAAACGCTCGAGGTGACCCATATGCTGCCGTCCGGTCCTGACCCCGAGCTGCTGGCGCTCGGGAATGAAGGACGCTATCTCTACGTGGCGAACGAAGACGACAACATGGTCACCGTGGTCGATGTCAAGGAGCGCTCCAAAGTAGTCGAGATTCAGGTGGGCGTGGAACCCGAGGGGATGGGGGTGAGCCCTAACGGCAAGTGGCTGGTGAATACCTCCGAGACCACCAACATGGCCCATTTCATCGACCTGGCGACGAATCAGGTCGTTGCAAACGTGCTGGTGGATCAGCGGCCGCGGGTTGCACAGTTCACGCCCGACGGCACGCAGGTCTGGGTCTCGTCCGAGATCGGTGGCACGGTCAGCGTCATCGATGTCGCCAGCAAAGAGATCGTGAAGAAGATTGGCTTTGAGATACCCGGCATTCGCGCTGAATCGATCCAACCGGTGGGGATCCAGATCTCAGAAGATGGCCAGCGCGCCTATGTGGCGCTGGGTCCGGCGGCGCGCGTCGCGGTCGTCGATGCAACCAATCTCGAAGTCGAGAAGTATCTTCTCGTCGGGCAACGCGTCTGGAATCTTGCATTCTCGCCCGACGGTGAACGCATGTTCACCACCAACGGCATCAGCAACGATATGTCCGTGATCGACTTGACCAAGCTGCGGGTGCGCAAGAGCGTCAAGGTTGGGCGTTTGCCCTGGGGCGTCGTGGTCGCGCCTTGAGTTCATGCTCGCAAAGCGTCCCCGCGCTCGCGCTGGACGGCGTTGGTTTCGCCTATGGCCCGCGCAAGGTGCTCAACGACGTGTCGTTCAGTGTGGGCGCCGGGACCTTCTGCGTTCTACTAGGCATCAATGGTGCCGGAAAGACGACGCTGTTCTCACTGATTACACGTCTGTTCCTTTGTCGCCAAGGCCACATCCGCATTCTGGGTCGGGACCTGGGTCAGGATGGTTCCGGTGCATTGGCCCGCATGGGCGTGGTGTTCCAGCAGCCGACCCTGGATCTGGACCTGACGCTGCGGCAGAATCTGCGCTACTTCTGCACGCTGCAGGGTCTTGATCCTTCCATTGCCCGGCCGCGTATCGTTCGCGCACTGGCGCAGATAGGCCTCACCGATCGGGCCGGCGATAAGGTTCGCCAGCTGAGCGGTGGCCAACGTCGGCGTCTGGAACTCGTTCGGGCCATGCTGCATGAGCCCGATCTGCTATTGGCGGACGAGCCCACGGTGGGTCTCGATATCCACAGCCGACAAAACATCCTGCAGCAGGTGCGTGGAGATTGCCGCGAGCGTGGAGTGGGAGTGCTCTGGGCAACGCATCTGGTTGACGAGGTCGAGTCCGGCGATCAGGTGGCCGTATTGCACCAGGGCCGCGTGATGATGCAGGGCGGCATTGAGACATTGCTCGCCGAGACCGGAGCCGATACCGTCAAGGACGCCTTCAATCGCCTGACCCAGGGAAAGCCCGAATGACTGTCTGGGCATGAGCGATCAGGCATGACCCGGCCACAATATCTGCGCTGCCTGCTTGGCGTGCTCTGGCGCGAGGGGCTGCGCTTTCTGCATCAGCGCGAACGCTTCTTCGGCGCGCTGGTACGACCGCTGGTATGGCTCTTCATCTTCGCCGCGGGCTTTCGCTCAATCCTCGGCATCTCGATCATTCCACCCTACGAGACCTATATCCTTTACGAGGAATACATCGTGCCCGGGCTCGCGGCGATGATCCTGCTCTTCAGCGGTATGCAGAGTTCGCTGTCCATGGTGTACGACCGCGAAATGGGCAGCATGCGGCTGATGATGGTCAGCCCGTTTCCGCGCTGGTATCTGCTGGTTTGCAAACTCACGGCCGGTACCTTGGTGGCCATTCTTCAAGTCTACTTGTTTCTGGCCATCGCCTGGTTCTGGGACGTCCGCCCGCCGGCCGTCGGTTATCTGCTGGTGTTCCCGGCGCTGCTGTTGGCGAGTCTCATGCTGGGCGCGCTGGGGTTGTTGCTGTCGTCGGTGATTCGCCAGCTCGAGAATTTCGCGGGGGTCATGAACTTCGTTATCTTTCCAATGTTCTTCGCATCCTCGGCGCTCTATCCCCTGTGGCGCATCCGTGACTCCAGCGTCGCACTGTATCAAATCTGCCTGTACAACCCCTTTACGTCGGCGGTGGAACTGATTCGCTTTGCGCTTTACGGCCAGGTCAATCTAGAGGCGCTGGTGTGGGTAAGTCTTGCGCTCGCGGTTTTCCTGGGTGGTGCGATACTGGGCTATGACCCGTCCCGCGGTTTGATGCAGCGCAAATAGCGGTTGCTGGGGCAGGCCGCTCGATCTTTTCGCCGTCGCTGGACACCGCTGGCGTCCGGCGATCGGCAACGTTGCCACAGAAGTTCGTCGTCGAGTTCCTCCCAGCGGCGCCCGGGAAGCCGAGGGGGATACTGATTTTCTGGCCGTCCTGGCCAAAAAATGGACGAAACACGATCTCCCAACCCAACGGATGACTCCATGAACCGATGCGACCGACAGCGATTCCTCATAACCACCATCACGGCCTCGCTTGTCATGGGTGCCGCAGCCGCGAGCGCAGCAGATGGTAATGATCCGGACTGGCCCTGCGAGCAGGCCCTGGTGCCGGAGATCTCCGCAGCCGTCGTCTGGGACGGCCCGAGCGTTGACGGTCTCTCGGATCAATGGCAGTCCGACATGCAGGTAGCAGCGCTGACCAAGCGTTTGACGGGCAGAGACACGGATCCGAATGAATTCGAGCCGTCGATCGAGGCCTTTGCAAAGGCGCAGCCCGTGTCGAACCGGGACGCAAGACTGACGCTATTGTTCGTCGGAGTGCTCTCGATCCTCAACGCTGACCGGCGCATGCTTAATGATGGCATTCTGCGCTATTCCCGAGACCAGGAGCGACGCGCCCGGATCCTGGACGGCCATTTGTCCGAAATGGTTGAGCTCGAATCCGATCAGTCACCGGGAGGTGCGAAGCGCCTTGTGGAATTGCAGGACGTGGTTCAGATTGAGCAGCGGATCTTCGATGATCGCGAGAAGACGATTCCCTTCCTCTGCACGCGGCCGCGGGTCATCGAGGAACGAATCGGCGAGTTGGCGCGTACCATCTCCGCCCAACTTGAATGAGGCCAAGGGTTGGGGTACGGGGCGCCGGGTTGGGATCCGAGACCAGTTCGACCAAGAAGTCAGGGCCGACCTTTAATCTCCGCCATCGCGGTTTCGTAACGCTCACGCAAGCTATCCCTCAGGCGTGCTTCCTTGGCACCGGCGCAGCCGCCGAGGTCACGCAGGCGTTGTAAAAAGTCGCGATTCATGCGGTCCTGCGCGTCCCGGTAATAGCCCTCCGGAAACAGATCGTCCTGTACGTCGAGCACGGTCATTCGGAAACGGCTGGCCAGCGCTTTGTTCAAGTTGTCGGTGCGGCGCCCGGAGCGGTCGCTGCGGCAGCGATTGTTGTAGAGGTCCAGCTCGTAGGCCGCTTCGACGGCGCCCACAAGCAGTTGTTCGGTCTGCTCGTCGAGCAATTCCGAAGCGCGGGCGCTGGAGGTTGCGAGCAAGGCGCAAAGGGTGACGCCGGCAAGTTTGACCGGCCGAGGGAATCTGTGACGCACGATGTTCAACTACGACCGTAGACGGGGATGGCGGCGCCGGTGATGCAGCGCGCCGCGTTGGAGGCAAGAAACAGAATCACATCGGCGAGGGCCGCTGGCGGGACCCAGGAATCATGGTCCTGGTCGGGCATGGACTCGCGATTCTGCGGCGTATCGACGGTTCCGGGGAGAATGCAGTTGACGTTGATACCTTGGTGCTTGTTCTCCTGTGCCAGGCTCTCGGTCAGTGTGATCACAGCGGCTTTCGAAGCACAGTAGGGACCCATGTTGCCTTTTCCTGAGAGGGCTGCCCGCGCCGATACATTGACAATGCGCCCAGCGCCAGCGCTCCGCATCATCGGCAGCACGGCGCGGCACATATTGAAGACGCTGCGGGCGTTCAGATCCATCATCAGGTCCCAGGTGTCGTCGTCGGTATCCGGCAGCGCCGGGCCCATGCGAAAGCCGCCAGCGACATTCGCCAGTAGATCGATTGCTCCGAAACGCTCGCGTATCGCGGCGACGGTCCGGGCGACGGAGTCCGGGTCGGTAAGATCGGCCGGGAAAGTTTCGGTATGCGCTGTTGCGGGCAGTGCGTTCTGACAGCGGGCCAGCGCACTTTGATCCAGATCAAGCATCGCAATGCGAGCGTCCTGTCCAGCGAGCGCCTCACAGACCGCGGTGCCCAGGTTGCCCGCCGCACCAGTGACTACAGCGATCTTGTTCTCGAATTCACTCATCAAAGCGAACCTCCTGGCATACCGTCAATCCCCTTCCCTTAAGTGAGGGCGGTTGCTCTCGCAATAAACGCCCAAGGTTGGGTAAGCAGGCCAGCGTCGACGGAAGCCCATCTCCCTGGGGTCACCGGCGGTTCCGGTGGCGCGATGCGGCGGGCCGGCTGAGCCTGTATCATACCCGGATGCATCGTATTGACTCCTTGTTCATTCGCAGAAGCGTCCCGCGCTTGACGTTGCGTCAGGGATGGCCGGTCTGTTGGGTGCGCGCCCGAGTGTTGGTTTCGTCGAAGGCGATCTGGGGTGCAAACCCCGTCAGGCCGAGGATGAGGCACCGCTGATGGAGTTGCTTTTTTTGTTGCTGCCGGTGGCTGCCGCGTCAGGCTGGTGGATCGCCCGCCGCACGAGCAAGCCGAATTCGGATCATGGCTCAGAGCGCGCGCCGACCTTTTTCCGCGGGCTCAATTACCTACTCAACGAGCAGCCGGACAAGGCGATCGATGTCTTCCTGAAGCTGGCCGAGATGGACAGTGAGACGGTGGAGACGCACCTCGCACTCGGTTCGCTGTTTCGCCGTCGGGGCGAGGTCGACCGCGCTATCCGCATCCACCAAAGTCTGGTGGCGCGGCGGTCCTTGAGCACCTCGCAACGGGGTTTCGCCCAATACGAGCTCGGCCGTGACTACATGCTAGCCGGTTTGTTCGATCGCGCGGAGAGCCTGTTCAACGAATTGGTCGAGATGGAACTGCAGCAGGAGAGAGCGCTGCGCGGCCTGATCGAGATCTATCAGGCCGAGAAGGAATGGCCGCGCTGCCTGGCGATGGCCGAGAAGCTGCAGCGTATTTCCGACGAGCCACTGCGCACCGAGATTGCGCAGTACCACTGCGAGATGGCCGAGGAGTGCCTGCGGGTGGGCGATACGGATCGCGCGCGCGCGCATCTGTTGGACGGTCAGGCCGTGGATGCAAACTGCATCCGGGCGAGCATGCTGCAGGCACAGATGGAGATGACCGCGGGCGATGCGGAGACCGCCGCGCTTTTGTATCTGCGCGTGGCGGAACGCGGGCCCCGTTATCTGCCGGCGATGTTGCCGGGTCTCCTGGAGTGCTGGCGCAGGCTCGGGCGACAGCAGGTCGCCGGCGCGCTGGAGACGCTGTTCAGGGCGCATCCTTCGCCGCCCCTGATGCTGGAGCTGTCCAATGCCGTCGAGCATGAGCAGGGCGCGCAACCGGCTCTGGACTTTCTGAAAGCCTATTTGCGTGAGCACGCCGATCTGGCCGGCGCAGAGCGCCTACTGGAACTTCGCCTCCGCTTGCGGGGTGGCCAGGGCAGCGCGGACGGCGATGCGACGTTGCTGGAGGTCATCCGCCATTTGCTGGCGCTGCAAGCAGTTTATCAGTGCGAGCACTGTGGCTTTGAGGCGCGCGCGCTTCACTGGCAATGTCCCAGCTGTAAACGCTGGGGCAGCATCAAGGCCATCGAACCCTATCCTATCGCCGACCCAGCCGTGCTGAAACAGCGCCGGATCGCCTGAGTTGCAGAGCACAATGCGTCCGGTCGATTGATCTGTGGACGTATCCCAAATAGCGAGGCTCTTCTAAGCCATGACGTCCGACCCCTGCATCATCGTCGCGCTGGATTTTTCCACCGAGGCGTCGGCGCTTGCGCTACTGGAGCGGCTCGATCCGGAACGTTGCCGCGTCAAGATTGGAAAAGAGCTGTTTACCCGCTCGGGCCCGCGTCTGGTCGAACATGCCGCGACGAAGGG
>JBATTL010000506.1:0-5594 GCA_049670525.1 Thiohalocapsa sp.
GTCCAGCACCGCGTCGGCCTCCGCGCGGTGACCACCCGCTCCGGCCATCGTAGCGGGTTATCGGCGTCGGCGGTCTCGATCTGCTGCCGGAGCGCCTCGCTCGGTGGATCGAGCCCGTCGCCGGGCATGCTTACGGCGCCTAGAATCGCACGATGTCGACGTATCTCACCAAGGTGTTCTCGATCGCAGCACTCGCCTTGGCCTGGGTCGTGCTGCTTGGCGCGGTAAGTCTTTTCCTGCTGTGGCGCGGGCGGGTCCGGATAGCCACTGGCCTTTTCGCCAGTCAGTGGGGCTGCTCTGGGCGCCGTGGACAGCCGAACGGATATCTGTACGGGTCTGATCGGGATACGTGTAAATTTCTGCAAGCTCGGTCGTCGATGAGCTACTCTCCGACCTCGCGGAGGAGTCGCTGCACGATTTCGTCGGAGGCGTACAGCCCGATTTCCAAGAGTATCTGGATAACCGGCCCGGCGCGCTCGATCCGTCCAGCGGCCTTCGCTCGGCCTACGATGCCAAGGGTGCCGATGATCGCGAGCCCCATGGCCTTCGCGCAGCGCCTGGCTTCCAAGTGGTCGATCACGACGCGGTCGGCGGAATGGATGACGGCATGGCTGATGACTTGGGTTTCGCCAGGGCCGAGGTCCCAGCTCAGAATGTTCGCCGGCGGGACTTCGTCGTCCACTACGACCGCAGACTCGAGAGCCGCCAAGATCTGCGCGGTGCGCTCGCCGTCTGGTTTGGCGCTGACCTCTCGAATCACCGCTGCGGGTACCGCAATTTCTCCCGCCAAGGGGCCAAGCAGCGGGATCTGCTCGATCTTGCCAAGCAAGATCAACGGCGAGGCGTTGACGACCCAGCGGCTAGGCGCCATGGATCTCGTCGGCGAGCTCGTCAGCCATGACTTGGCAAGCCGGGACCTTGCGGCGGTGGAGCTCTTCCAAGAATTCCGCTCGGGTCAGCGCGGCTAGCTCGGCGGCCTTTCCCTGCGAGACGATCCCTTGTGCGTACCACTGGACCGCCGCGGCGATGCGCATCTCGCGCGCGAACTCCATCGGCGCCAGGCGCAACGCGCCGAAGGCCGATGGATCGAAGTCGAAGGTGATGGTGGTCTTCATGGCTTCCCTTAGGGTTGTCACTGATTCGGCAAACAGACCGCAAATCTGGAACATAGCCTTTCCAGTTGCCGTCGTGGTGTCGATACCCTGCAGATGCAGATGCAGATACAGATCGTCGTCTTTGGCCTGCAGGTCTTAAAGCAGCGCCACGTGTTGCTGCGACGACCGCCCCGGCGATTGGTTGTCGGGCGTGTGCTCGCCGGTCGAGACGCGCGCGCAGATGGCCGCCTGCTTGGTCATGGTCGTGAGCATATACGAAAAACAAGTGGTTTCGGTACCTTCGGCCGCCCTCACGGACGCCGGTGAGAGGGCAAGGCGCTGCTATTCACCTCGGCCGCCCATAGGCCTCGGGCGGTCGAGGCATTTCGCGCGGTCGGAATCGAGGTCGTGGCCTCGCCGACGGATTACTGATACGCAGGGCGTTCGCGGCTTGTTGCTTGATTTCCTGCCGGACGCGGGGGCGCTTGCGCAGTCGACGGCCGTGGTTCACGAGGTGATTGGGCTATCGGTTTACCGGTGGCGCGGGTGGGCTGAGTAGATCCCGGGCTGCGTGCGGTGCATAGGCGATTGTTGTCAAAAAAATACCGCTGGCCAAGCCATCCGACAAAGGTGTTGCGCCGAACCGGAAGCGCTATCCGTTTCAACTTGCTAGACATGTTGCGCGCCACCCCCGAGCAAGAGACTGTGCTGCGTCGTGCTGCGGAAGTTGCACACAAGTCGCTAACAGATTTCATTTTGGATGCCGCTTACCAGGCCGCCGAGCAAACCTTGCTCGACCAGCGTCTGTTCATGGTCTCCGGCAGCCAATACCAAGCGCTACTGGAATTGCTGGATCGCCCGGAATCTGAAAATCCTGGCTTGGCCGACTTGTTTTCCCGGCGACCCGTTTGGGATGACAAGTGAATCTTTTGGCCCCCAGGCCACTTGACGCGTCCCACCGTCTCGAAGACTTTGACTGCGGAAAGCCCGCGCTCACCGATTGGCTGCTGCGTCATGCACGGCAAGCCCAAGGTAGCGGCTCAGCGAGAACCTTTGTCTCTTGCGATGCAGAGCGCGTGGTAGGTTACTACAGCCTGACTCTCGGCCAAATCGATACGCTGGAGGTGCCTGAGCGGGTGCGTCGCGGCATGGAGCAGTACCCGATCCCGCTGGTTATTCTGGCAAGGCTGGCGGTTGATCTCGACTACCAAGGGCACGGCTTAGGCTTCAGCCTCTTGCAGGATGCCGTTCATCGCGTGATTGCCGTTGCCGAGCACGCGGGCATCCGGGCGATGCTGGCACATCCTCTCGATACCGAAGCGGAAGCGTTTTACCGGCGCTTTGGCTTCGAACCTACGCCGGCGGCTTCGGCGAGCTGATCCGCCGGACCCATGCCCACTACGGCGAGCGTGTGGTCGTTCTGGTCGACGAGTACGACAAACCGATCCTCGACAACCTCACAGATCCTGACACGGCGCGCGAACTGCGCGACGGGCTGCGGAACCTCTACTCCGTGATCAAGGGCGCCGATGCCCACATCCGCTTCGCCTTCCTGACCGGCGTGAGCAAGTTCAGCAAGGTCAGCCTGTTCTCGGGGCTGAACAATCTCAACGATATCACGGTCGATCCCGCTTACTCGGTGCTGTGCGGCCGGACGCCTGGACCTGGCGCTGCGCTTCAACCGGCAGGTGTACCTGTTCGAGTTCAAGGTGGTGGAGCTCGCCGCCGAGGGCCGGGCGCTGGAGCAAATCAATGCGCGCGGCTACGCCGAGCGCTCCCGCGCCAGCAGGGAGCCGATTCACCACATCGGCGTGGAGTTCAGCCGCGAGCGGCGCAGTGTGGTGGGGTTTGAGGTGGAAAATTGGGGGTGACGGTAAGCTCCGGGCGGAGGATAGGAGTAGATCGCCAGTCCTCTGCGCATCGCCGCCTCCTCGCTGTCCCTTCTCCCTTCCCGTACCGGAACCTGGCGGTTAGTCTCGTGCAAGCGCAGCGCCGGCAGTCCACGCCGGGTTGCCTGGAGCTGATCCGCCCCGACGGGCTGCGACTGCGCATCGAGCCCGGCGACGGGATCGATGCGCACGCCGTGCTCGAGCGCTTCTTGGAGGTGGGCTGATGTTGCAACTGACCCCGCAAAGCCGCGTGTTCATCGCCATCGAATCGGCGGATTTCCGCCGCGGCATCGATGGACTGGCGGCGCTGTGCCGGCAACGGCTCCAAGCAGACCCCTTCGAGGGCGATTTTTGTCTTCCGCAACCGCCGGCGTAGCGCCCTCAAGCTGTTGTGTTACGACGGCCAAGGATTCTGGCTGTGCCAAAAACGCTTCTCCCAAGGCCGTCTGAGCTGGTGGCCCAGCGCGGCGCAGGCAAGCCAGCGGCTCTCCGCGCGCGAACTGCAGATTCTGTGATGGAACGGCAACTCCGAGGACGCCCGTCTGGCCGATGACGTCGTACGACTGTATCGTGTCCCGGAAGACGCGAAAGCCTAAGCGTCCATCGTCGCGGTATGCGGTAGGATTCCCGCGCCAGTGGGATTGCGCGGAACCCAAGCCGCGCCATTCCAGCCACTAGATTGCTTGAGGGCGCCAAATGCTTGCAGATGAGTCAAGTTTTGTGTGCAGTGCAGTAAAATCATGGCTCGTAGGGCCTAGGCGGAGCCTCGCTAGGCTATGCACTCTCAGCATCTTGCGTTCAACCACAGTCCCCTCCTCATGAACAGTCTTCCCACTGTCACCGGTTCCACTCGCGAACCAGCCACGCGTCCGAGCGCATCGTTCGGCGTTCGTCTTGTCGGTTGGTTCTTGCTGTCCAGCAGTCTGGGGCTGATGTCCTGTCAGTCGATGTTCTTTCTGTGAGGGTCGGACCGTGATGCAAGACCGCCCAACCCAAACCCGGCCCAAGCGGAATCTGCAGGACCTGTTGAATCGGGCGCGTCACCTGGACCTGCGTATCGATAACCTACCGGCGGTTCGGGCTAAATCGAACCAATCCGTTGAGCCAAAGCTGGGTCGCCAAGCGTCGTTCCGGCCGATCCTGCTATGGGCGCTCTCGGCACCCTTGGTGCTGGCGGCACTCATTGCACTGGGGGCCGGGGAAGTCGGCGGCTTTGTCGGCGATGCGTTGGCTTGGGGCCTGGTTGCCCTATCGGCGGTGCTGACGCGACTGGGCTTTGCCGACGCTGAAACGGGCCGCGAGCGGCGTTTTTCTCGGCAGTTTCGGTTGCCGTTGCGTAATCTCGCCGCCGCCGCATTGGGCGTCGGCACCTGCGTTGCCGCGGTATTCGGCGTTGGCCACAGTCTCCCTGTCGGCATCGGCTTCGGCGCGGTAGCGGTGCTTGGTTATCACCTCGCCTACGGCCTCGAACCGTTGGTGCAGGGCATGCGCCTCAGGTCACCGGACAAGGAATCCCGGGCGGTATCCGAGGCCTTGGCGGATGCCGAGCGTCGGCTGATCAATATCGATCGGGCCTCCGCCGCCATCGCGAATCCAGAGCTGCGACTGCGCTTGCGGCGTATTGCCGATCAGGGCCGCGGCATGTTGGAGCAGATTGCCGAGCGGCCATCGGACCTGCGGCGGGCGCGCCGCTTCCTGACCGTATTCCTGGAAGGCACCGAGCAGGTCACGGACGGCTATGTCCGCAGTCATCACCACGCCAGTTCTGGCGAGCTGGAGCAGAACTTCCGCAATGTGCTCGGCAGCATCGAAGAGCAGTTCATCCGTCAGCGGGAGCGTCTGCGCCAAGCGGATGTCCTTGACCTGGACGTGCAGATCGAGGTTCTCAGGAAGCAGCTCGAGCAGGAGGGGATTCGCTAGGAGATGCAGATCCGTCAGCGCCTCCCGCGCGGTCCCGGCTCGGTTCGGCAAGTCAGATTCTGCTTCCCGGTAGAGGTCCTGGGCGTCACGCGGCAGCCTATCACCCTGGGTCGAGCGCGGCGCCAAACAGGGAGTTCGCGAACAAACCCAGGCCGATCATCAGGCACAACCAAGCGACGAACTTTCGCACCAGCACGACATTGACGCCATGGACGATTTTCGCGCCGATTAGTACGCCGAGTACTTCGAACGCAACGATCAGCGGAACCAACGAAAAGTCGATCGAGCCGTACCGGAGGTTGCCCAGGATGCCGGATACTGCAGCCAGGATCTGGATGACCTGACTGGCACCGATCGTCATCAGCGGCGGAAAACCGAACATGATCATCAGTGGCACTGATATCAGGGGGCCGCCGGTGCCGGTCAAGCCGGAACTGAAGCCAGCAATCGAGCCCAGCCCGAGAAGCAACAGGTTCTGCCGCAAGGGTCTGCTCGCAAAGGCAGGCTTCGGCAGGCCGGATGCCGAGGTAATTGTTTTGTTTAGAGGCCCGCGCCGACGATGTGGTGCGTCATCACTTGACCGGGCTCACGCGCGAGGAGCTGCCCGCGTATCTGACCCACCGCCTACGACTGGCCGCCTGCGAGTTGGCGTTGTTCGAGCCGCCAGCGGTCGAGGCGCTGTTCCAGGCCA
>JBATTL010000507.1:0-2603 GCA_049670525.1 Thiohalocapsa sp.
CCTCATGTCGCGGCCGGCAAGGACGATACTTGTCGGTGTACCCCGTGAAATCGGAGGTGTCCCCCATGAGTAAAGGTAGATATCGGGTGCAAGATTGCCAAACCGTTGACTGGTCGCAGTTGTGCGAGCGCGCCCAAGGGGCGCAGGTGTTGTTTGCCGTGGACGTGGCCAAAGAAGACTTCGTGGCCGCCGTGATGCTCGACAGTGGCGAGTTGCTCGTGCGCGTCAAGTGGCGCCACCCGGTGCAGACGCGCCTGGTTTTGGACGCTCTGGTTGCGCTGCAAGCGTGCGCTGAGCTGGCGGTGGTCATGGAATCGAGCGGCAGCTACGGCGATGCGTTGCGTTGGCAGTTGCATGAGCGCGGCATCGCGGTGTATCGGGTCAGCAGCAAGCATGTCCACGACAGCGCCGAGGTCTACGATGGGGTGCCCAGTGTGCATGACGCCAAAGCGGCCGCTCATCGCGCTGTTGCACGTGCACGGACGCAGCCGCCGCTGGGTGCAGCTCGACGCGCAGCGCCGCGTGCTCAACGCGCAGGTCCAGCGCCTCGACCAACTCAAAGGCCACCAGCAACGCCAGCGCAACCGTCTCGAAGCGCTGCTCAGCCGCCACTGGCCGGAGTTCGCCGCGCTGATCGATCTCAACAGCGTCACGGCGGCTGCGCTGATCGCCGCGGTTGGCTCGCCGGTCTACCTGTGCGCCTTCGCCCACAAGGGGCCCGCGATCATCCACAGTGCCAGCCGCGGCAAGCTCGATGCGCTGCGTATCGAGGCCATCCTCGAGAGCGCGCGCACGACCCTCGGCATGCCCTGCCTCAGCGAGGAAAATGCGCAACTGCGCGCCTTGGGGAACGACCTGCTGGCAGTGCACAAAGAGCTCCAGCAGCTCACCAACACCCTGCAGGCGCAGGTCGCAGAAGACGACACGCTGAAGCCCATGGCCGCGGTCATCGGCGCGGTGAGCACCGCGGTGCTGCACGCCAATCTTGGGGCGCCCAGCGCCTACCCGAGCGCGCAGAGCTACCTCAAGGCGCTCGGCTTGAATCTCAAAGAGCACAGCAGCGGCAAACACCAAGGACGTCTGACGATCACCAAGCGCGGTCCCCCCAAGGTGCGCTACTACCTCTACTTCGCCGCGTTGCGCCTGATTGCCCAACAGCCCCTCGTCGCGTGCTGGTTCCAGACCAAGAGCCAACGCCCCGGTGCCTGCAAGGGCAAGCTCATCGTCGAGCTCATGCGCCGGCTCGCCAAAGGCCTCTGGCACCAGGCCCAAGGCGACGTCTTCACCGTCGACAAGCTGTTCGCGCCACCACCGTCGTGTGGTGCCTGACACCAACAACCCAACCCGCGGAGCAACAACACCGAGCAGAGCAGTCACGACAGGGGTAACGCATGTGCCCTCCCTGCGCTGACCTCCGAATGAACCTCAGACCCCACTGGAGGTCCGTTTTTAGTCTCCGAGGCAGCGCACGGGATGGCCCACGGGTCCGATGCCCAATGAAACTGATTCGATGGCGCGCCCCACGCGCGTACATCCCATGTGAGAGGTTCGGCTGACCCCGTGCTCGACCATCCGGAGGACGCTGCACAAACCCACCGACAACGGTGAGCGAACGCGTGAGGTTCGGGCGTTTGCGATAAGCGTCGCTTATCGGAACCGCTGAACAATCTCGCGCGCCCGGGCGGCGCCGAACCCATTAATATTTTTTATTTGAATGCGCTATGAGAGGTTCATGGCGAATATCATGGCCAGCTCGCCTCCATCGTTCCGTTTCAGTCCTCGCCGTCGTCTAGCGACAGCAGCACCGCGTTGCCGCCTGCCGCGGTGGTGTTGATGCTGAGGCTGCGCTCCACCGCGAAGCGGGTGAGATAGTCCGGCCCGCCGGCCTTGGGGCCTGTGCCGGACAGACCCTCGCCGCCGAATGGCTGCACGCCGACCACGGCGCCGATCAGGTTGCGGTTCACATAGCTGTTCCCGGCGCGAATGCCCCCGGTCAGCCTTGCGATCTGGCTGTCGATACGGCTGTGCACGCCAAAGGTCAGTCCGAAACCCATGCCGTTGATCTGATCCAGCGTTCGGTCCAGGTCGTGCGCCCGCCAACGGAGCACGTGCAGAATCGGGCCGAACACCTCGCCCTGTAATCTCCCCAGGCTGTCGATTTCATAGATCCGCGGTGCAAAGAAATGGCCGCTGTCGGTTGCCGGCGGCAGTGCGCAGCGATGGATCAGTTGCGCCTCGCGATCCATCCGCGCCGCATGCGCTTCGAGCATGGCGCGAGCGTCGGCGTCGATGACGGGACCCAGGTCTGTCGCCAGATCCAGCGGGTCGCCGATCTGCAGTTCGTCCATGGCGCCTACCAGCATGGTGAGGATGCGGTCTGCGACCTCGTCCTGCACACAGAGGACTCGCAACGCCGAGCAGCGCTGGCCCGCGCTCTGGAAGCTGGAGCTCAGCACGTCCTCGACCACTTGCTCCGGCAATGCTGAGGCATCGACCATCATCGCATTCTGACCGCCGGTCTCCGCAATCAGAGGCACGATGGGTCCAGCGCGCTGGGCCAGGCTGCGATTGATGGCCCGGGCCGTCTCCAGCGAGCCGGTGAA
>JBATTL010000508.1:0-10242 GCA_049670525.1 Thiohalocapsa sp.
GCTGGATGGCTTGGGCATCCCTGTCGGCGATCTGGCCGAACAGGCAGAGCGGCTGCGCGCGGAGGGCAAGACCGTCATGTTCGTCGTTGTCGACGGCGGCGCGGGCGGACTGCTCACGGTGGTCGATCCGATCAAGGAGCACAGCGCATCGGCCATCGCCGCGCTCCAGGCAGAGGGGCTGCGCATTGTCATGCTCACCGGCGACAGCAAAACGACCGCCGATGCAGTCGCGGCGCGTCTCGGGATCGACGAGGTGATCGCGGACGTATTGCCGGATCAAAAGGCCGACAGGATCAGGTCGCTGCAGGCCGATGGGCGTTTCGTGGCCATGGCCGGGGACGGTATCAATGACGCCCCGGCGCTGGCCAGCGCGCAGGTTGGAATTGCGATGGGCACAGGCACTGACGTGGCCATCGAGAGCGCCGGCGTGACGTTGGTCAAGGGTGACCTGCGCGGCATCATCCGCGCCCGCGGCCTGAGCCGCGCGACCATGCGCAACATTAAGCAGAATCTGTTCTTTGCGTTTGCCTATAACAGTCTCGGTATCCCGATCGCCGCCGGTGTCTTGTACCCTTTCTTCGGCATCCTGCTCTCGCCGATCATCGCCGCCGCCGCGATGTCGTTCAGCTCGGTGTCGGTGATCGGCAATGCGCTGCGGCTGCGCCGTTTGGCGATCTGACGCCGCTTGTCGCTGTTCCTGATGAGTCCCCGAGCGATCGGCTACGGGAATAGAACCAGCAGCCCGTCCATTCGCGATGGTAGTCGTAGCCCAACTCCACGGGGCCGATCGGTTCAGTCCGGCAGGTCCGGAATCAGGCCGCGCAATTCGCCAACGCGCTTGCTGATGTCGGTGAGGGGTATCGGCGTGGATCCGGTCGGTGGGCTGTTCATTGGATGGTCTGCACGGGAGGGGCCAGCGATCCTGATGACGACGAATCGTGACAGGTCTGCGTATCCGCCGCCGACCTGGCGCTTACGGTGCACCCTGAATTGTCCGTGAATAATGAGCTGCCGAGGCCGGCTTTAGGCTATCCCCGAGTGCTGCAGTGGGAATTTCTCACTGTTGGCGGATGTACCAGCTCACCGACGCCTCGGCGCAACAGGGTCAGATTAATCGGCAAGCGATCGAGGCGATTCGCCTCGATACGTTCCGAACAGACCAGAGTTGGAGACTGTCGCCATGCATCCGTACATCGCCTACCTTGTCTTGACCAGTCCCACGCGCGGCATCGTCCGCCCTGATGAGACGGGTCAGCCCCTGCAATTTATCCGACGTTTTCGTCGTATGCTTGACCGCCTGCGCGCCGGAACTGGCCCAGGCCGCTGATGCATACCCGAGCCGCGCTGGTGACCGCCGAAGACTTCCCGGCGCCGCCGTTTCCCGCCTGGACCAGCCCGAGCCGGATCAGGATGGGACTTTGAAGATCTAGTTTCTAGATGCCCCGACGGAGAGCGTGACCGGCCGCTTTCACGGCGAACCCTGTTGGGGTCCTGTCTACCGGGATCAGTGTCCAGCATCGAGTGCGTCGCGGAAGCGATCAAAGCCGTCTCGGACATTGGCCGCAGGTGGCCTCGTTGCAAGACTGGCGAAGACGATGGCGATGGTTGCTAGGACAATGCCCGGAACGATTTCATAGAGGTCCAAAAGCCCCCCTGAGAGCTGTTTCCAGACCACGACCGTGAGTCCGCCAGTGACGACGCCGGCGACCGCGCCAGCCCAGTTCATCCGCCGCCAATACAGGCTCAAGAGTAGCACCGGCCCAAACGCGGCGCCAAAACCCGCCCAAGCATAGCCGACCAGTCCGAGCACGGTGCTGTCCGGATTGAAGGCCAGCAGCAACGCGATGCCGGCTAGCAACACGACCGCCAACCGACCGACCAACACCACCTCGCGTTGACTGGCGTCCTTCCGCAGCAGTTGCTTGTAATAGTCCTCGGCCACGGCCGATGACGACACCAACAGTTGCGAGTCGGCCGTGGACATGATCGCGGCCAGGATCGCCGCCAACAGCATTCCCGCGATCAGCGGATGAAACAGTGCATTGACCAGCACCATAAAGATGGTCTCGGCGTCGCGCAATTCTCCGCCCAGGTTGTTGTCCACATAGGCGACACCGGCGAGTCCGACAAGAATTGCGCCCATCATCGCAATTCCGGACCAGGTCACCGCGATACGTCGTGCCGCTGGCACGTCCGATTGACCGCGAATTCCAGCAAAGCGCGCCAAGATATGCGGTTGGCCGAAGTAGCCAAATCCCCAGGCCACCAGCGAAACGATGGCGATCACGCTCAGCGGCTTGCCCTCGCTATCCTGCAAAAACGTCAGCAGGTTCGGACTATTCAGTTCCAATGTGCTGAGCAATGGACCGATGCCGCCATCCGCGCCAATTGCCCAGACGGGGACGATCAGCAAGGCTGCGGCCATTAGCAGGCCCTGCACCAGGTCTGTCCAGGAAACCGCCAGGAAGCCGCCAAACAGTGTGTAGGACACGACGAACAAGGTACCCAGGATGACGGCAACTCGATAGTCCAGCTCAAACACGGTCTCGAACAGCTTACCGCCCGCGACCAGGCCGGAGCTTGTGTAGAACAGAAAAAACAGGAGGATGAAGAAGGCCGAGACCGCCTGCAGCAGGTGCCCTTTGTCTCCAAATCGGTTGGCGAAGAATTCCGGGATGGTCAGCGAATCGTTTGCCGAGTAGCTATAGATCCTTAGGCGCTTCGCCACCAGCAGCCAGTTCAGCCAGGTGCCAGCAAGCAGCCCGCCGCCGAGCCAAACGGCTTCGACGCCAGAGCTGAATGCGAATCCCGGTAGTCCCAGAAGCAGCCAACCGCTCATGTCCGAGGCGCTCGCGGACAGTGCCGCCGGCCAAGGCCCGAGGCTGCGGCCGCCGAGGAAGTAACCGGACGAACTCTTGGTGCTGCGATAGGCCCAGATACCGATGCCCAGCATCAGCGCGAGGTATACGAAGAAGGTTGCGGTGATTGCTGAGCTGATTTCGACCATTGAGCGTGGCCTTGTCCGGTTCCCTTTGCTATCGGGTCAGACCCTAACACGGACGAGTCGCGCCTGCAGGGTTGCCCAAGCTGGTTCGTTGAAATAAATCCGGAGGCACCGCAGGAATGTACCATGCAGCCAAGCGCTGCTTTGACCCGTCCAACCTGGCCGACCGTCGTCAGCGGAATCTCCAGTCTTTTCGGCCGATCCGGCACCATACCAATCGCGCATGTCAATTGCCTCAGCAAAGACCTTCCGGCAGCAGATTCTCAGACCCGCCGAGGGGATCTTTCTGTTCCATGCCCGGGCTATCGAACGGTTGATCGAGGAGCAGTTCGGCGCAGGTCTCCAGGGCGTGTCGATTCCTGACCTGCCCTATTACCTGATGCCGAGAAACGACTTTCTGCTCGGGCTGGAGACCGAGAACACGGAGGCGCTGTCGGTCATCGAGGGACTGCGCCTGCCGGATTATGTGATCCTCCTGCCGAGCCCGATCGACCAAGGCTTGGAAGAGCGCGGTCTCAGGCGCTTGCAGCAGGATTATTGGGCACGGGGGTTCGAGGCGGAGGTGGCCCGCGCCTGGCAGATGGCGCGTGATGACAATCGGGACAGCGATCTCTATGGGGCGCGGCACCTGGAGTCTCGGATCGGGCCGCACGCGTTCGCCGAAGTACGCGACGTGCTTGACCGCGATGGGGTTACGCTGCCGATCTGGGACGATTTCTTGGTGTGTCGCAGCTTTGTTGCGGCCGTGGTCCGGCTGCGCTACTTCGCGCCGGGCGCGCGGGGCTTCTTCTTTCCCGCCATCGAGGTCTGGCCCGAGATCGATCAGTGGCTCTCCGACAGCGGTCTTGATCTGCCGGAGCCGCTGCAGACAAGCCGAATGCCGATGCTGCTGGTGCGGAGCCGCCCGGGTGGCGGCGACTTTCCTGCCGAGTTGCCGCTGTTACCGACCGCATTGCCGTTCGGCCGCTCCGATCCCGATTTGCCGCGAGCCATTGCCGCCGCCCAGCAGTCGTTGTCACCGACAATCGCGCCGGTCGTCCCTATTCTGTCTGCCAGCGATGATTCGGACGTTCGCGATGAGTCCGGTTCGAATGACCTGGTGATCGGCGTAGAACGGCGTTTGCTGGATGCGCTGCGCCGAGGCTCCGCGGTACGCCGGCGGCGCGGCCGGGTTCGGCGGCTGCGTGACGGGCTTGATGACTTGGGGTGGCGCCTGATCGGCCGGCTCGTGGCGCTGCCCGGTATCGACGACGTCGGCTTCTACCGGGCTGGGTCGAAAAGGGGACCGGAAATCGAGGTGGACACCGATGATGGGGTCTGGCGTGCTCGCTGGCATGCCCTGGGGTTGGGTTTATTCGAGCGCGCTACCGCATGCGCGCAGCGTGCCGAGTTCGAGGGCCGTTTTGCGTTGGCGCTGCGCTATCTGGCGCAGGCGCGCGGATTCGCACAGCGGATCGACCGCCCGGCCCACAGCGTTTCAGCGGTGATCGAGCAAGCCCTGAGCGAGCGCGAGGCGGCCGCCGAGATGCATCTGGCCGACCTCCTCGCGGCCAAATGGAAGCTGGACCCGGCCAGTGCCACCGAAATTCGGAGTCTGGTCGGGCGATTGGCGGCCGAAGACCGTCGTCGTTATGGCTCCGCGCCGGCGCGCGCGCTGCTGTTCGCACTGGAGCAACTGCTCGCCGAGGGTCGCAAGGATTACTACGTCTTGCGACCGTTTGAATGGCTCTTCACCCGTGGACGCGCTCGAATCCGGCAGGTGCTGCCGTTCCAGTCCTTGCTGAAGGCATTGCGGGCGTTGGAAACCGGCCGCCTGAGATTGGAGGACATGCTCTGGTCCATCTCCGACCTGGAGCGCTTCGGTCAGCTGTTATCGACACTGAACGATCGCGTGACTGCGCGGCTCGACGCGCAGATCGCGCCGCGCGTGGACAGGGCGATGCGCGACGCAGATTTCGTGCCACGCAACCACCGGGAGACCGTGGCCGCACAAAAAATGAAGCTGGAGTTGCTCGACGTTATCAAGCGCCGTCGGCACCTTAAATTCACGGATGCGCGCGACATCGTCGCTCGCAACATCCTGCGTCTGCCTGATCCGACGATTGACGAATTTTTTCGTGGTGATCGGCTGCGCCGCTTCGACCGCACGGCAACCCGTGCGCTGCCCGGCATCTACCGTCCCGGTGAGCTCTACATCAAGGGGCTACAGCAACTCGGCGCGCCCCTGTTTGGAACCCAAGTCGGGCGCACCATCCTGCGCCACTTGCTGCTGCCCTTCGGTAGCGCCTATCTGGTGCTCAAGAGCCTAGACCTGCTGATCGAGCTGATCCCCAATTACGGCCCGGTCTTTCAGTTGACGAGCCCATTGTCGGTAGCCCTGATCGGTGGCGCCGTCAACCTGTTCGCCTTCAGTGGTGTCGGCCGTCACGTGGCCGGGTTGCTGTGGTACGCCAGCGCCTTTGCAACGCGCTTCCTGCTCTACGATGGCGCGCGCCGCTTCTTGCGCTGGGGACCGGTCGCGCAATTGCTGAACACCGGTTTGTTGCGTGGACTCGGGCGCAATCTGGTACAGCCGTTGCTGATTGGCACGCTGCCGCTTATTCCGATCATCATGCTGGCCGTTTTCGTCGATGAGGTGCCGATCCAACCTGGGCTTTGGCTCGCCGGGTTGGCCTTTGCGCTGGGCACGCTCGCACGTAACACGCCCGGGGGACGCCGTTTTTTGGACAATTTGTCCACTAGTTTCGGCACCTATCTCAGGCGCATCAATCAGAAGCTGTTCATCGGTGCCATCCAGCAGCTGATGTACTTTTTCAAGGAGGCTACGCGGCGTTTTTACCAGTTGCTGCACCGAGTAGACGAGGCGCTGACCCATCACCTGGGCGAGCACCCGGGGAGTCTGGCCGTCAAGGCCCTGTTGGCGCCGATATGGCGTTTGGCGGAGAGCCTGATCCAATTCTACGTGACGGTGTTGGTGGAACCCCAGGTGAATCCGGTCAAGCACTTCCCGATCGTCACCATCGGCCACAAATTGCTGCTTCCGTTTCTGCCGGCGATCACCGCCACCTTCATCGAAGTCAGCGTATCAGTATTGCCCAAGGTGATCGCCTATCCGCTGGTCACGCTGACGATTGTGCTGCTGCCCGGTCTGTTCGGCTTCCTCGTCTGGGAGCTGAAAGAGAATCGAAAGCTGTATCAGGCCAACCACCGCGACGGAATGCTCGGGGCTGACGGTGACGAGGTCGAGTCGGGCCACGGGGCCGCGGTCGAACCCGCAGTCCTCGGTGCTCATGGCGAGACGATGATCGGACTGATGTCGCGAGGCTTTCACAGCGGTACGCTGCCGAAGGGCTTCGACCGGCTGCGCAAGATTGTTACCGACGAGGTGCGCGATGAGATCCCTTACCCCAAGCGCTTACGTCGGGTGCAACGCCAACTCGAGGAAGTGCAGCAGGCGGTCAGCGTCTTTTTCGAGCGCGAGTTCGCGTTCGCGCTGCGCGAGCGGTGTCGCGATCCGGAATGCACACTGCGTCGGGTCGAGACCGAAGCGCCGCGTATTGCGACTAACTTGATCGAGCTTCGGGCCGAGCTATTTTCCGACGGCGCGGAGCGATCTCCGCGCCGGTCGCCGTCGGGCCAGCTACAGACCAGCATTCATCCGGTGCCCGCTCGCAGTGCACTGCCGCTCGGTCGCGCATCGATTCAACTCTGTATCCGAATTTCCCAGCAAAATGGATTCATCCGATTCAAAGTCGGGATTGATGGTCAGGCGGAACAGATCACCCCTTACTGCTGGACGTTGATTTGCGATGACCTGCGGTTGTTCGCTGGACGTTCCGGCGCCAGGGAGCAGGCGGCCGATCTGGCACTGCCGGCGCCGTGCGCGGATAACAAAGGGCCCGTGATAACGGCGAATCTGGGGTGACGGCTGTCGATGGGAGCGGCCCACCGGCGCGTTTGCAGCATCACGCCTGGGCTTGACTCAGTGCCATAGCGCATGGAAGTGATGTGTTGGGCCATGTCCGGAGCCCACGTCGAGCTCGTCTGCATGGCCGATCGCGCCGGCTACATAGGCCTTGGCCAGGCGAGTTGCTTCCAGTACATGCCCGGTGCGGGCGAGCTGCGCCGCCAACGCTGAGGACAGCGTGCAGCCCGTGCCGTGGGTATTGTGGGTCGGTAGCCGTGCGCCCTCGAGCCAATATCCGCCCGTCGCGGTGGCCAGATAGTCCGGACTGTCGACGCCGCCGAGATGTCCCCCCTTGAGCAGGATGTTTCGGGGTCCGAGGGCGCGCAGCCGCTCCGCAAGCGCCACCATGGCCTTGCGATCCGAGGGCTCGGTGCTGGCGAGCAGCGCGGCGGCCTCCGGCAGGTTCGGCGTCAACACCTCGGCCAGCGGCAGCAAACGCTCGATCATGATTGCGACCGCCTCCGGCGAGAGGAGTCTGTCGCCGCCTTTGGCGACCATGACGGGATCCAGCACGACCCGTCGCGCCCGGTTGCGCACCAGAGTGTCCGCGACGGCGCGGGCGATATCGCTGGTGCCGATCATACCGATCTTAACGGCGTCTACCCGGACATCGGCGAATACGGCGTCGATCTGCGTCGCGACGAAGTCCGCCGACACCAACTCGACGCCGCTGACACCCCGCGTATTCTGTGCCGTTAAGGCCGTGATCGCGGCCATGGCATAGGCGCCATTCGCGGAGATGGCTTTCAGGTCGGCCTGGATGCCGGCGCCGCCGGAGGGGTCTGAGCCGGCGATGCTGAGAACGTTCGGGATCATCTTTGGATTGCGGTCTTTCGGTTTGCACGGATGGCCTCGGCGAAGCGGCGGGCGGCGATTTCCGGGTCGGGCGCCGCGCAGATGGCCGAGACCACAGCGAGTCCTCGGGCCCCCGCGCCCAGAACTGCTGCGACGTGCTCGGTCTTAAGTCCTCCGATCGCAACGGCGGGCACGGGGCTTGCCGCGCAGACGCGGGCGAGTCCATCGAAACCGAGCGGTGGCGCGTGATCCTGCTTGGTGGTCGTCGAAAAAACCGGACCCACACCGACATAGTCGACGATCTCCGGGTCCAGGGCAGCGGCATGCGCGACGTTCTGGATCGAGAGTCCAATGATCGCGTCCGGCCCCATGGCGTTGCGCGCCACCGATGCCTCGGAATCCGACTGGCCGACGTGGACACCATCGGCGCCGATCGCTGCCGCGACCTCAACGCGGTCGTTGACGATGAGCAACGCACCGAGCCGCCCCAGGGCGGCTTTCAGTATACGACCCCGACGAATCAATGCCTCGTCCGGCGCGCCCTTGTCGCGCAGTTGAATCATGCGCGCCCCGCCGCGTGCCGCGGCGACCGCGACTTCAACGACGTCACGTGGGGCGCAAAGCCGGGCGTCAGTGATCAGGTAGACGGAGAGATCGGCAGCGGGCTTCATGGCAGGTTCGAGGTGCTAGGTGAACTAGGGCTTTGATTCGGCGACGAGATGGGTCGGGGCATGGCTTGCAGCGCCAGTCCAGCAGCGAGGGTGCTTGATCCGTGGAGGCGGCGCAAACTCCGATCACCGCGCGGAACAAACGGTTGATTCTTGCGGCCCGCGTAAACCTGAGTAAGAAACTCGGAAATCGCGGTTCTAAATGACAGTCGTCAACGCCTTGCCGTATCTCGGCTGCTAAATTCGCGCTTGGTCACCGGGCATCTGCATCCCGCCGGCGTCAATGATCGATAGGCCGTGTCTGGGCATAGGCATGGCCAGAGGGCTTTCTCGCGTGACGCCGCGTGGTTGCTGCACCGCACCAATTCGCATTATGATGTCGCCCATTGGTCATTACCCGATCTTTTATGGGTAATTTCCCCAGGCCGGAAATACGAGCCTAACAATGCCCGAATCGGCCCAAGAACGGTCGTCAGTGCACTAAGAAACAGATGACAGAGTACGCACTAATCCTGGTCGGTACGGTCCTGGTCAACAATTTTGTGTTGGTCAAGTTTCTTGGATTGTGCCCGTTCATGGGTGTTTCGAAGAAGCTTGAGACGGCCATCGGCATGGGGCTGGCTACCACTTTCGTGTTGACGCTGTCGGCTGTGACATCCTGGGTCGTAAACGAGTATCTGCTGGTGCCGCTGGGGATCGAATACCTGCGCACCATTGCATTCATCTTGGTCATCGCGGTGGTTGTGCAGTTCACCGAGACGGTGATGCACAAGACCAGCCCAGTGCTCTATCAGGTGCTGGGTATCTTTCTGCCGCTGATCACTACCAACTGCGCTGTGCTCGGTGTGGCCCTGCTGAATCTGCAGGAACAGCGCGGCTTTCTGGAGTCGGCGCTATACGGTTTTGGCGCCGCGCTGGGTTTCTCGTTGGTGCTGGTTCTATTCGCGGCCATGCGGGAGCGCGTCGCCGTCGCGGACGTGCCGGAGCCGTTTCAGGGTAGCGCCATCGCGCTGGTGACGGCTGGACTGATGTCGCTGGCTTTTATGGGTTTTGCCGGCTTGGTCGCGACTTGAAGCCGCGTCAGCGCGGCGAGGGTCCAGCGGCGATGCCGAACGCAATCGGGGGGAGAAAGACATGCTGACCGCAGTTGCCGCTATTGGCGCCTTCGCCGCGCTCGCTGCCGTGTTTGGACTGTTGCTTGGCTATTCGGCCGTCCGCTTTCACGTCGACGGTGACCCCATAGCCGATCAAGTAGACGCGCTGCTGCCCCAGAGCCAGTGCGGGCAGTGTGGCTTTCCCGGCTGCAGGCCTTACGCCGAAGCTGTTGCGGCCGGCGAGGCGGACATCAGCGCTTGCACGCCAGGCGGTGGAGCCGCGATGCTGGCCATGGCGGATCTCTTGGGCGTTGAACCCTCAGAACTGGGCGAGATTGGCTATAAGGCGAAATCCGTGGCCGTCATCGACGAGGAGACCTGCATCGGCTGCACTAAGTGCTTACAGGCATGCCCGGTGGACGCCATCGTCGGCGCGGCCAAGCAACTGCATGGCATCATCGCCAGCGAATGCACAGGCTGTGATCTCTGCAAGGCCCCCTGTCCGGTGGATTGCATCCAGATGGAGATCATCCCGGAGAGTATCGGCACCTGGAGGTGGCCGTATCCCGACCAGCAACCGATCTACCAGCCACAGACGCAGCCATCACCCGCGCCGGGAGAGATCGAACACCGCGAAGCCGCCTAGGCCGGGTCCCCAAGCCGATGTTCACCCTCCCCTTGAAGCTGGATGCGTTCAGTGCAACCGGGCGCAGG
>JBATTL010000509.1:0-13815 GCA_049670525.1 Thiohalocapsa sp.
CCCGCGCGCCCGCTTCGATGGCCATGTTGCACACGGTCATGCGCCCTTCCATGCTCAGATTCCGGATCGCGTCGCCCGCGAACTCAATCACGTGCCCGGTTCCACCTGCGGTGCCGATCTCGCCAATGATTGCCAGGACGACGTCCTTGGCGGTGATACCGCGTCCAAGCTCACCGTCGACGCTAACCAGCATGGACTTGGACTTCTTCTGCAGTAGGCATTGGGTCGCCAGCACATGCTCCACCTCGGAGGTTCCGATGCCGAAGGCCAGCGCGCCAAAGGCGCCATGGGTCGCGGTATGGCTGTCGCCACAAACAATGGTCATGCCGGGCTGGGTGAAGCCGGCTTCCGGTCCGACCACGTGCACGATCCCTTGGCGCGGATCGCCCATCTCAAACAGCGTGATGCCAAACTCGCGACAATTTGCGGCAAGCGTCTCGACCTGGAGCCGCGAGACAGGATCAACGATGCCCAAGTGTCGATCGTTTGTGGGCACATTGTGGTCCGGCACGGCGAGATTCGCCTCCGGGCGCCGTGGTGCACGGTCAGCCAGACGGAGACCCTCAAACGCCTGAGCCGAAGTCACTTCGTGAATCAGCTGCCGGTCGATGTAGATAAGCGTCGTGCCGTGCTCGTCGACACGCACAACGTGCGCGTCCCAGATCTTGTCGTAGAGGGTTCTTGGCGTGGCCATGGGAGATGCCGCCTCAGGTGCCGTCCGCTGAATTGCAGCGGAGAAAATTTAGCCAGTCAGAATAAACGGGGCAGACGCAGAACTCAATCACGGGTTCGGCGCGATTCGGCATGACTGCTAGACCTGTGCCGCAATTGAACCGAAGAGTCGGGGGTAGCAGGGCCGCGCGCTCCGGGATATGGTTGTAAGAGCGTCGCCGAGCCATGCGGCTCCCGGTATGAAAGAGACGGCGGACGTCCGGACATGCCAGCTCGTGGCCTATGATACTTGCCCACCCCGATCAGGACTTAGGCGATTGCCGGAGGTTTTGATACCAGATTGCGCCGCATTTTGGTTCGCCTTCAAAGAGTGCCAACAGGCGCATAGCGGCGCTGTGCCACGATTGATGCGACGCCGCAGGCGCGCGAAATGACAAGCAAGCTGTTATGAAAATCGACAAAAGTCGCCTTAGCACCCGCGCGCCGCGGGAGATGCAGGTCGGCACCTCCGCGCAGCCATAGGGCCAGTTTAACCCAACACCGAGGACGCACCGATGACTCTGACCGCCGCCAAGTTCCATATCGGCCAACTCGTACACCATCGCCTGTTCGACTACCGTGGCGTCGTGGTGGATGTCGACGCGGCTTTCTCCGGCAACGATGATTGGTATGAGCAGGTGGCACTTTCAAGACCACCAAAGGACAAACCCTGGTACCGGGTGCTCGTGGACGGTGGGGATCAGGAGACCTATGTCGCCGAGCGCAATCTGGAAGACGATGACTCGGGTGAACCGGTCCGTCACCCATTGGTGGAGGAGGTGTTCTCAGGCCTTGACCAGGGACGTTATCGCACTCGCACTTTGCACAACTAAGTCAGTCGGTACCGGCTCGAGGGCCGTCGGCCGTCAAGACTCGGATGTGGTTGTAGATGTCAAGATAGTGCTGAGCGGGTCGGCTCCAGGAGTTGTCGATACGCATCCCGTTAATGCGGAGCTGGCGGAAGTAGTCGGGAAAGCGTTTCCAAAGGCCAATGGCGCGACCCAGTGCCGATTCGACACCGGCATAGCTGTGGTCTTCGAACAGGTAGCCGTTCCGCTGCTCAAAAGGTTGGTCGCTGTAGTTCGCATCAAACACCGTGTCCGCCAACCCGCCCACCCGACGAGCGACGGGGACACAGCCATACTTCATCGCGATCATCTGGGTCAGTCCGCAGGGCTCATACACGCTGGGGATCAGTATTATATCCGCGCCCGCGTAGATTAGATGCGCCAATTCCTCGTCGTAGCCCAATTCCAGGTGGCAGTCCGAATTCGATTCCATGTCTTGTTTGATGCGCCGGAAGTCAGCGTCGATTTCGGGATCTAGCGCGCTCCCGAGCAGCACGAACTGGCAGCCCTGCGCAAGCGCATAATAGATGCCGTGGCGGATCAGCTCGACACCCTTTTGCCGGTCGAGCCGGCCGACCGCCACGACCAATGGCTTGAAGGCCTCGGCGAGCCCTAACCGAGCGCGCAGCGCGGACTTGTTACCAGCCTTGTGCTGGAGGCTGCCGGGTCCGTAATGCTCCGGAATCAGTGGATCGGTCTCGGGATCCCAACTCTTGTAATCGATACCATTGAGCACGCCACCGAACTTGTGGTCGTGAGCGCGCAGCACCGCCTGCAGCCCCATACCCTGCTCACTATGCTGGACCTCCCAGGCATAGCGGGGCGAGACAGCGGTGACAAAGTTGGCGAACACGATGCCGCCCTTCATCAGATTCACGGCCTGCGGATTGCCCGGATCCTGCAATCGGTCTCGGGTCATCAGCCGACCCGAATCGAGACCGTTCATGTCAAGCACATGAGTACCGGTCCAACCCTGGTGACCCAAGTTGTGCAGCGAGTAGCAGACTCTGGTTCGATCCATACCCAGTCGAGCATAAGTCTCGAAGAGCAGCACCGGTACGAGGCCCGTGTGCCAGTCGTTACAGTGGATGATTTCTGGTCGGCGGCCGCTCTTGTAGAAGAACTCCATCATCGCACGCGAGAAGAACACGAAGCGGTCCGGATCGTCGGCCTCACCGTAGATCCTACCCCGATGAAAAAAGTCCTGTTCGGAGTGCGCATCGATGAAGAAACAGTCGACCCCGTCCACCGCCGCGTATTCGACGTCGCAATGAATATGGCTCCCGTAGAACGGCACCCATAGATCACTGAATACCTTACGCATTCCCGGAGCGCGATCGAAACGCAGGCAGTCGTACTTTGGCAGCACGACCTCGACCCGATTGCCGCGCGCCGCGAGTTCGCGCGCGAGCCCCTGGACAAAGTCTCCGAGACCACCGGCCTTCGCGACCGGAGCGCACTCGGGACTTGCCATGATGATGTGCATTCGAATGCCTAAGGTTGCGTTGGATACGAACGCCTGGACCGCGGACGCGGACACCCCTGTCGAGCCCAACAGGCCCGTCAATCCATGAGGCGTTAAGGTCGTGGGCGATCCAGTATACGCGCAGAGCGGTGCGACCCAAGGCATGGGACCGTGGCGAAACCGCGCCGAAACCCGACGTCAGCGACCTTGCTCGCCGGCCTGTTCTTCAGCCAGGCGCGAATCCACGGGCAGCCTCGGCAGGGCTGCGAGTAGCCGCATGATCAAAGCCTCATCCTCCAGCGGCATCCGAAACGAGAATCGGCCGCCGGCACCAATGCGATAGTCGTGCCCGCCAAGATCGAGCAACGTGCCGGGGGCCGCGCGGCCGCTGACCAACAGTTCGGCATGCACCTCGCCGCCGGTGTCCATAGGCACTGGCCTGATTGGGCCGCTGCCTGCCTTGGATGGCCCGATTTGGGCTCGGGACGCACCGCCAGATTCGAGGCTGTCATCTTGAACGGACTGGCCATCCGAGCCCGTTGCGCGTTCGCCATTTCCATTACTCGCGGGCACGCCGGTCCGCGCCGAGGGAACAGGACGCGTTGCATCCGTCCCCGATGAATCCGGAACGACCGCGGGAACAGCCGGCGGCCCGCCAAGACCCAGATCGCCCTCCCCGAGCGCACCGGAAAATCCGCGGCGAATGGGTGCGCCAAGGTCGGCGATCGCAGGACGGACATCGGACGTCGGGGCTCGGAGTGGTAACTTGAGCGGCGTCGAGGTGGGCTGGCGCAAATTCGGCAGGACCGGGCTCGACGACAAAACCCAAGACGTCAACGGCTCCCGATGCGGGCTCGGTGGGGACGACGCGGAAGCCGGCAGAAGCAAAAAGTCGGCTCCGACCGAGTTGGTCAACTGCAACTGGTTGGAACGCGCGATCAACACCCAACCGCCGGCGGCGTTACTTAGTCCGATCTCAGCTTGAAGTAACCCGGCACCACTGCTCGCAGGCCAACGTGCCAGACCTGGGGCTTGCAGATGCCCGTCCTCCAGCGAGGCTTCGGCGATGAGTCGCGATCCAACTTCACCATCCAGCCGGCGCAGGCGCAGCACTGCCAACGGAACGTCGGGGCCATCACCGAACGCGATACGGGCATGCGCGAGGGCACGATCATCGACATGCCATCGCAGTTCGACGCCGCCGTCCGCACCCTGAAAAAGGACAAGATGGGCACCCTCCGCGGTCTCCGGAAAGACAGCGTCGGTCAGCGGGCGGTCGATCCTAGCCTCGAGTGTCGGGTCATCGGGCGCAACAGCTAGTTCCCCGGAATCTGGCTTGGGCAGCGCAGAATCAGAGCACATGCCCGCACTCAACACCTACAACGATCATTGCGAAAGAACTCAGCGTCAGCTCCCTGGCGTCACGATAACTAAAATAGATAGATGATTGTGCCTGATTAGGCGGGACAAGACCTCAGGCGATTGTCGCGAGCCGGGTTTCGCTAACCCGCGGCCCGCTCCGCATGGCCTTCCAACACCAGGACGCTGCCCTCGGCGACCCGGCAACGGCGCGCACCAATGCGACGCTGGCGTTCCTGCTCAATCAGATCCCTGTGCGTCGGCGGGCCGGCGGCATGACGGAAGCCTCCGTCCATTCGGCGCACGTCCAACCTTTGCGCGTCAGGACCAGCCCCCGTCAGACGGTGTACCGCCCCACGCGCAGCATCTGCGCCTCCATCACCTCCAACTCTCGGGCGCCAGAAACGACGATATCGGAGTCGGGCACGAAATCCAGCTTCGGGTTGAGCCGTTCGCAGGGCACCGCATTGAGAATGACCTTCATTGCGTTCAGCCGTGCCTTGGCCTTGTTGTTGGAGCGAATAATGGTCCAAGGTGCCCAGGAGGTGTGGGTGCGGCGCAGCATCTCGTATTTCTGATGGGTGAAGTCGTCCCACCGGTCCTGCGCCTGCACATCGATTTCCGACAACTTCCACTGACGCAGCGGGTCGGTCTTGCGACGCTCGAATCGCCGCGCCTGCTCGTCTTTCGTGACGCTAAAGTAGAGCTTCACCAGGATGGCGCCCTGGCGCACGATGTCCTTCTCAAAACCCGTCACCCCGTACATGAAGTTGTCGTATTCCTCCGGTGTGCAGAACCCGAAAACGGGCTCCACCATCGCGCGGTTATACCAGCTACGGTCGAACAACACCTGCTCGCCGCCATAGGGGAATTGCTCCACATAGCGCTGAAAGAACCATTGTGTCACCTGATGCTCCGTGGGCTTCCCCAGCGCTACCACACGATAGTGCTTCTCGTTCATATAGCGCGTGACACGACGGATCGTACCCCCCTTGCCGGCGGCGTCACGCCCTTCGAATAGGATGATCATGCGCTTCTTGGTCGCTTCGAGGTGCTTCTGCATATGGATGAGCTCAGCCTGGAAGGGCTTCAGCGCCTTCTCGGCTCGTCGCTTCACGACGGCGTTACGATTCTCATTCTTCACTGCGGCAATCTTTCCGCGCATCTCCTTGTGCTCGGCAATCAAGACCGGCAGGGGTAACTGCTTGCCAGCCACATCAATGAATTGGTCGTCTGTACCAGCCGTGGCAACGGCCGAATGCCCGCTATTCGCCGGCTGATCGTTCCTATACTGTTGCGATGCCATGCCCCTGTCCTCCGCCAAATACAAACCGCTGATACTAGCACGCAGAGCCGGCTCAGCCCTGCCAGGAACCGGGTATTGATACTCTGGCGTGATCAGACCGACTACCGGGTGCGGTAAGCACGACCGGTGTCGCCCATCGCCGGAATTGCTGGTCTTACGTGGCTGCTGCCAAGGTGCCGCGCATTACAATCCCCGCCGCACGAGGGTTTTTGGGTTTGGAGTGCGTTGGTCGTGCCCCGGGGCAAGGCGACTCGCCGCGAGCTACGGCGAGGAGCGGCAACGCGGCACCGGCGTGCGACGAGCGTGCTCCGGAGCCAATATGCCGCGTGCGGCGGATCTATATTATTCGGCACGGGGGCGAAAACCCGCTGTCAGCAACCGGCTTCCTGGGCGGTAGAGATCAAATCCGCCGCCCGCACACCCGCCGCGTCAAGCAGATCGGGGATATCAGCTTCAATGATCTCGATGTCCTTACTTGAGCAGTAGCGACGTTCCTTCTCTGTCGGCTCCGGGATTAGGGCCCAACCCGCGGGTTTGCCAGCGCCGTAACTGATCTCCGACAGCACCATGCGTTCCGTATCCCGAGTCAGTCTGAGACCCAGGAAGAGGTACTGGCGCGCCGATCGATAGTCCTTGAGGAAGCTTGGAATCGCGAATCCCCCCATCAACTCGGTCAAATAATCGACGTAGTCCGCGTCCGAGGCGATGTAGGTCGCGTCCGGACGCGGACTGCCCATCGGCTTAAACAGGATTGGCAGGGCCGGATCGACCGCCTCCTGTATGACCTCTTTGTAGTGACCGTGCTCGTAGGTGTGGATGCGGAAGCGGAAGTCGGTGCCGCCGACACGGGAGATTCCACGGACTAGCGTGTGCGGGCAAGTTGCATAGGAATGCTGCAACTGGGTGTCACGGTTGATATCAACGACATAGGGCGGCGAAACCGCGGCGATCCAGTCGTGTAGCCGTGAACGGGTCCAAAGTCGCTTGCCGTATGTCTCGTCGAGAAACCGATTGACCGCGCTTCGCCCGCGCTTCAGCTCGACGTTCATGGCCGCCCGCGGGAACTCCCACATCAGTTTTGGAGCCATCGGCCGCCCGTTGTTCATGGCCAGGATGAGACTTTCGCTGTCCGCCGGAATCGGCTCTCCGTTGCTGGCATCGACCACGTCACTCAGCGCGCCGGGACCAAGGTAGGGGACCAGATCGCCGCGCGAGACGGCCTGAACAAGATCGCAGAGTTCAATAGGCATCGGTTTTTCCTGAGGTTCGGTTGAGCCAGCTCTTGCCTCCGATTCAGGCAAAGGTTGCGCCAGCAACCTCAAGCTCGATACGTCACCGCAGCCTGCCGTCCGCACGGACTGCCGACGCCCAACGAAGGACAGGTTATTGGTTGCGCGATCGGCTCCGATCGGCTGTGGCAATCCCTTCAAGTCTTAGGCCTTGTCGAGTTCACGACAAGGACTCGTCGAAGGCGCGGGCGTCACTTCCAAAGTCAGCGCAAACCAATGCGCGGATTGACAAAAACGCTTGTGCGTCCGCCAGCCGGGCCTTGTGTGTCAGGTCAGAAAACATCCGCCGAGATATACACAACAATTTGTATTAATTGCTTTTTCGACTTTCTCCATACACCCGAGCCCGGTTCCCGTTCGGGGGCGGCAAGCCCATGGCACGACTTCTGCTTCAGCCCCAATAGAGGCCTACCAGTAGCCACGCCCTCGGAACCACGCATGAAGCAGAAAGATATCGCCGCACTGCTCGATGAGCCGGCCTGCGCGCACAACGCCAAGGCCCAGCCTGGGGCCAAATCCGGCTGCGCAAAGCCAAAGCCCGGCGCAACCGCGGGTGGTTGCTCATTCGACGGTGCCCAGATCGCGCTCCTGCCCATCGCCGACGTCGCCCATATCGTGCACGGCTCCATCGCCTGCGCCGGAAACTCCTGGGACAACCGAGGCACACGCTCCTCGGGACCAAAGCTGTTCAAGCTCGGTATGACCACCGACCTGACCGAGCAAGACGTCATCATGGGTCGCGGCGAGAAGCGTTTGTTCCACGGCATCAAGCAGGCGATCGAGAGCTATCAGCCCGCGGCGGTATTCGTCTACAACACCTGTGTCCCAGCGCTTATCGGCGATGATGTGGATGCGGTTTGCAAGGCCGCCACCGAGCGTTGGGGAACGCCGGTGGTGTCGGTGGACGCGGCCGGTTTCTACGGTACGAAGAATCTCGGCAACCGCATCGCCGGCGAATCGATGGTGAAGCAGGTCTGCGGCGGGCGCGAGCCCGATCCGGTCCCGGCGGGCATCGAGCACGGCGGTTTCAAGGTGCACGACGTGACGCTTGTGGGCGAGTACAACATCGCCGGCGAACTGTGGCGGGTGATGCCGCTGCTCGACGAACTGGGTCTGCGGGTGCTTTGCACTCTATCCGGCGATGCCCGCTTCCGCGAGGTACAGACCATGCACCGCTCAGAGGTGAACATGATGGTCTGCTCCAAGGCCATGATCAATGTGGCACGCAAGCTCCAGGAATCCTTTGGTACCCCTTGGTTCGAGGGCAGCTTCTACGGGGTCAACGATCTTTCCCAGGCCCTGCGCGACTTCGCTCGGATCATCGGTGATCCTGACCTCAATGTCCGAACGGAAACCCTGATCAGTCGCGAAGAGGCGCGAATCGACCAGCTGTTGGCGCCTTGGCGCAAGCGCTTGACCGGAAAGCGCGTGCTGCTTTACACCGGTGGCGTCAAATCCTGGTCCATCGTCGCCGCGTTGCAGGACTTGGGCATGACCGTGGTGGCGAGCGGCACGCGCAAATCGACCGAGGACGACAAGGCCCGTATCCGCGAACTGATGGGCGAGGATGCGGTGATGCTCGATGACGGCAACCCGCGCGCGCTATTGGACATGTGCCGCGAACAAGACGTGGATATTCTGATTGCCGGTGGGCGCAACATGTACACCGCATTGAAGGCCCGTATGCCTTTCCTGGATATCAACCAGGAGCGCGACTTTGGCTATGCCGGCTATGACGGCATGTTGGAACTCGCACGCCAGCTCTGCCTGACCATTGAGAGCCCGATTTGGCAGTCCGTGCGCAGCACGCCTCCCTGGAGCGCCGCTGGGGGAACAGACACCGCTAATGCAGCCGCCGGGGAGGCATCCCATGCCTAAGCGATCAACGGGCGCGGCCAGCCACAGGGCTCCGATGATCATCAAGCGCAGCAAGGCCCTATCGGTCAGCCCGCTGAAGGCGAGTTCGACGCTCGGCGCGACCCTGGCCCTGCTCGGCATGAACCGGTCCATCCCGATGCTGCACGGTTCCCAGGGGTGCACGGCCTTCGGCAAGATCTTCTTTATCCAGCACTTTCGGGATCCGATGCCGATGCAGACCACGGCCATGGACCAGGTCAGCACCATCATGGGCGGCGACGACAGCGTCGTGGAGGGATTGAAGACCATCTGCGACAAGCACACTCCGAGCCTTATCGGTGTGCCGACAACCGGACTGGTGGAGACCCAGGGTGCGGACGTGCGTCGTGCGGTGCAACAGTTTCGGAGCCGGTACCCCCAGTTTGACGAAATCGCCGTTGTTCCGGTTTCCACCCCGGATTACGTCGGCTGTTTGGAGAGCGGCTTCAATGCCGGCGTCCGGGCCATTGTCGAAGAGCTGGTGCCCAGAGCGCTGGCTGCGGGCACAGGACCCGGAAACCGACCGCGCCAGGTCAACGTCCTGGCCGGCTCGCACCTGACCGTCGGCGACATCGAACACCTGAAGGACCTGATCGAGCGCTTCCAGCTGCGTCCGCTGCTGCTGCCTGACATCTCCGACTCCCTGGACGGACATCTCGCGGACACCGATTTCAGTCCCTTGACCATTGGCGGCACCAGGCTCGAAGAGCTGAAGACCGTCGGCGACTCCGTGGCGACATTGGTCATTGGTCGGTCCATGAAGGGCGCCGCTGATGCGCTGGCTGAGCGCACCGGTGTTCCGGACCATCGATTCCCGCATCTAATGGGCCTCGAAGCCGTCGACCAACTAATCACGACTCTGGCGGAGATCAGCGCTGAACCGGTGCCTGACCAGGTCGCTCGCCAACGCTCCCAACTGCAGGATGCAATGCTCGATGCGCATTTCTCCGTCGGACAGGGACGCTTTGCCATCGCCGCCGACGGCGATCTGCTCGCGGCGTTCTCGGAGCTGCTCGCCGGCATGGGCGCGGAGACCGTCGCAGCGGTGGCACCGGCCAACGGGCCGAGCTTGAAACACGTGATGGCCGAGGAGGTGAGGATCGGCGACCTCGAAGACCTGGAACTGAGCGCCCGCGCCAACGCCGCCGAGGTGATGATTTGCAACTCCCACGGCACGCCCACGGCACAACGCCTCGGCATCCCACTGCTACGGGCCGGCTTTCCGCAGTTCGACTTGGTGGGCGGCTATCAGCGCTGCTGGGTCGGCTACCAGGGTACACGCCAGACGTTGTTCGACCTGGCCAACATCATGCTCGGCCTGGAGAAGGGGGAAATCCATCCCTACCGATCGCGTCTCAAGCAGTGGCCCGACGCGGAGCGGGATGCTATGGCGGGCGCCGCCTGAGCGGTTGCCCTGCCCTTCCCCGGACCATTCAAGACAGCGCCGGCAGCGGACCAACAGCATCCAGACAGCACCCAGATAGCTCCAGGAGCAACTCATGACCCTCGAACGCAAGCTCAGCGTCGTCTGCGATGACGCGGCCGATGCCGACTCGGCAACGAGCGTCAAAGTCGCGTTTGCCAGCGCCGATCGAAAACACATCGATCAGCACTTCGGCGCCGCCGAGGGCTTCGTCCTCTACAGCATCTCAGCCTCCGGCTACGAGCTGCTGGAGGCGGCCCAGTTCGGTCGTCTGGACATGGACGGCAATGAGGACAAGCTCGGCGCCAAGATTGATGTCCTGCGCGATTGCATCGCCGTTTACTGCCAGGCGATTGGGGCATCCGCCATTCGCCAACTGCGCGGCGTGGGCGTGCAACCGATCAAGGCTCCGGCACAGACCCTGATCAGCGGGCTGCTGCGAGAGTTACAGCGCGAGCTGTCCGAGGGTCCCAGCGCCTGGCTGGCCCGGGCCATCGACCAACGCCAACCGCGCCGCGATGACCGATTCGAGGTGATGGAAGCCGAGGGCTGGCGGGAATGACAGGTGCTTCGCTCACCCGCTCGCTGATCGGAGCGATGAAATGATTGAACAGCAGGCAGATGTGATGGCGGTCGCCGAAGGTTCAGCACTGGTCGACGTCCAACGGCAAAGTAGCTGTGCGGCCTGCGTTACCGGCAGTCAGTGCGGTACGTCGGTTGTCGCCAAGCTGTTCGGCAACGGCGACGCCACACGGCTACGGGTCGTGGATCACATCGGACTGGCGCCCGGCGAACGCGTGGTCATCGGTATCCGAAACCAGACCCTCGTGCGCGCCTCTCTGACCGCTTACCTGCTGCCGCTGATCGGCCTTATCGGTGCGGCAGGCGCCGCCGATCAGGCCGGCGTGGGCGACACGGGAAGCGCTCTGGGGGCGTTGGTCGGCCTGCTGCTCGGTCTCTGGCTAGCAAGAATCATTACGGGCGGCACCGGCGAGAAGGCCCGCTTCCGCCCCATGCTGCTGCGCCGGGTCGCCTCCGCGCCATTGGTCAGAATCGAGCCCACCCATCCCACCGTGGGCGGTTGAGCCCGATGACGACCGCGCTTGCGACAAAACGGATAGACGCTACCCAAAGTAGCAAGACTCCGGACCAACACAAACAAGACTTTGGAAACGACCCATGAGGAACAGCATGACCGCCGAGCCACCCAACGTCGTCGCCGATGATCCCATTCTGCAGGCCGATTTCGGCGTCGAGATCATCCGTCAGATGCGCGCCATCGACCCTTACGGCAGCTACGACAACCTATCCCCGGCCCAGATTATCGAACCCTTCATCTTGAGCAAGGAAAAGAAACGTGAGCTGCCGGTGATCGGTGATCCGGACGAGGTCGTGATCGCTCGCATCAAGGTGTTCTACAACGCGATCTCGGTCCTGATTGAGAAGGAATGCGGTCTGATGGCGGTGCAGCTGGTCAACCTGACCCACGAGGGTTTCGGGCGGGCCCTGATCACCGTCGGCAAGCTCGTGGTCATGGACCGCACCCTGCGTGACGTCCACCGATTCAGCTTCCCAACCACCGGCAAGATGAAGGACGAGGCCGACAAGATCCTATCCGTTGCCTTGGCGCTGGTCGGCACGCACAGCGACGTGGCTGGGTTGTGAATCTGTCGGAACCAACCGCCGCCCTCACCCAAACGCGCCAAGCGACAACCGCAATGGAGCCAAGCGTCCAATGACTGACGAAGAGATCAAGACCCTGGACAAAGCCGTCAAAAAGGCCAAACGCATCGCCAGCGAGCGCGCCAGCGAACTGCATGACTTGGTCGAGGACCGGCTGCCGGCAGCCTACGCGGAGATCCCGGCGGTGGCACAGGCTACTTACGATGCCTGCCAGGCCTGGGCGGAAGCAAACGCCAGACTCAAGGCCGCCGAGGCTGCGGCCTGAGCAATGGCCCCACAGCGACCTATCGCGCCCCGGTAGAGGTGGGGACGGGTGCGACTTATCAATGAAGACGGCCATCGGCCGTTCTGAGCGGAGCACAAATCAATGAGCACCATCACCGGATTGACCCGTGGCGGCAAGGCATGGACACCCGCCTTTATCGCCGATCTCGACCAGAACCTTTGCATCGGCTGCGGGCGCTGCTACAAGGTCTGCCCCCGAGACGTCTTTGAATTGATTGACCGAGACGACCTTGAGCTGGACGACGATGACGACTTCGACGACGACTTCGACGAGGCCCCAGGCATGGTCATGAACCTCAAGGACACCCTTGACTGTATCGGTTGCGAGTCCTGCTCACGGGTCTGCCCGAAGGGCTGTCTGAGTCATGAGCCCCACGCGGCCGCCGCCTGATCTGAACGCGAAATCGACGCCCGATGCGGCTCGGCGGCTGCGACAGACTCAAGGCGAAGCCAATAAATCGCAATTCATCACAGGGATTCACCCATCGGCAGACACCCCAATGCGTCCAACAGATCCAGCGTGATGCGCGCACTGACTCCCCAAAGAAGCTCACCGTCGTGCTCGTCGAAGAAGACGACCCGCCGTCCTCGCGGATGGTCGGGTCCCGGCCAAACCTCTACCCGATAGCGGTTCGGGACGGCCAGCCAGTCTAGCGGAATGTTGAAGATGTGTGCAACCTCGCCCGGTTCGGCACGTAGCGGCTGAGGCCAGGAGACACAGCCCACGACCGGTTGGACCAGAAAGTTGCTGACAGTCCGGAGAGTGCGCAGCCAGCCCAGTATTCGAACCTGCTGTGGCGGCAACGCGATTTCCTCCCGCGCCTCGCGCAGGGCCGTGGCGACGGCATTGGGATCCGCAGGCTCCACGCGCCCGCCCGGAAAGCCGACCTGACCACTGTGCAAGTCGTTGGGGTGCTTGGTTCGGCGGATCAGCAGCAGCCGCCAACGCCCTTCCAGTCGGAATAGCGGGAGCAGCACCGCGGCCGGATGGGGAGCCAGTGCAACATGTCCGGGTCCCTCATCCAAGAGAGCCGACAGAGGCCGGGCGCGCAGTCGCTCGGCGATCAGGTCGCAGTCGAGCCCATTAACGAAAAGACATCGTGAATCGAGCATCGGCAGCGCTCACGGGTGCGACAAATAGTGGCATGTCAGATATACGTCCCGTCTCGGAAATCGCGCCCCCGATCTCCGAAATGCGCTTTTCTTCGGTCGAACCGGACGGCGCGCTGACAGATCTCCGTCCCGGAATCGGTCGAACGGCTCAAGCGCAGACTCTGACAGCATCGCCGAAGTACAAACTTTGAACCGCCTTGAAGAAGCCCACGACCATCATCTGCCCTAGCGGTCAACGACGCGCGCGCTTCGTAAATCAGAACGAAAAACGGCTCAGCGATCTCACGCTAAGCCGTTGTTTAACATAAACAATTGGTAGCGGGGGCAGGATTTGAACCTACGACCTTCGGGTTATGAGCCCGACGAGCTGCCTGACTGCTCCACCCCGCAACTGAGCCGACAATACTAGCGGTACTGATCTGGTTTGGCAAGTCATC
>JBATTL010000510.1:0-4090 GCA_049670525.1 Thiohalocapsa sp.
TCCGGTGGATGGCCAATCCTTGCCGGCTCGGGACTTGCACCCGACGGGTCGCGATAAGAGATTTCCGATTGCCTACTTCCGTTCGGCGCTCTTCCCCCTCTTCCAGGCTTTGCCTGGCGCAATATGAGCTGCTCTTCCAGGTGCCCGCCGACCTCAGTGAGGTCTATAAGGAGGCTTTGTCATTGGATCTGGCGGAGTACAATGGTGCCGGACGATACGTCCTCCCAGTGCCGGCGACCTTCGTCATCGACCGCAACGGCGTGATTCGCGCGGCCTTCGTGGATCTGGATTATCGCCAACGTGTCGAACCGGCCGAGATCGTCGCCGCCTTGAAAACCCTCGGTTCCAAATAGAAGCAGTCTGCCTCCCTGCGCGGACGGTCGGGGGCCAATTGCTGGAACGGCCTTAGAGATTTCCGCTTTGAACCACACCGGACTCCCAACGATCCGGTGCCAACGACGCGCGCAATGCGCGATAGCGTCCGCGGCAGAAACAGCAATCCAGACTTCCCCCCGGCACAAGCGAGCCACTCACCCCCATCCTCAGCCTTCGACGCCCAGTTCGCCGTCAGACAACTATACTTTATAAGGCAATCGCACTCGTCCCGTCATCGCCGTTTCGGCGGCCGGGGAGCACTGCATGGCCTTGCAACAGCCTCCACGTTATCGGTCCCGGCGCCCGGCGCTGCAGCATCCGCCGCGCCCGCACGAGGAAAAACCATCCCTCGGGCTCGCGGGCAATCTCGCCCGCACTTTCATCGACTCACCACTGTCGCCGCTGCTGCTGATCTCGGCGCTGTTCATCGGTGTGCTGGGGCTGCTGTTCACCCCACGCCAGGAGGACCCCGAGATCTCGGTGCCGATGGTCGACATCTTCGTCCGCTATCCGGGCGCATCGGCGGATGAGGTGGCAGGATTGGCGGTTCGACCGCTGGAACGGATGCTGAGCGAACTCCCAGGCATCAAGCACATCTATTCCGCCGCGGAACGCGGCCAGGGTATCGTCACCGCGCGTTTCGTCGTCGGCGAACCGCTCGGGCCATCCATCGTCAAGATTCACGACAAGCTGCAACAAAATCTCGACAAGATCCCGCCGGGTGTGGAGATGCCGCTGGTCGTGCCAAAGACCATCGACGACGTACCGGTGGTCACCGTCACACTCTGGTCCGAACAGTTCGACGATATTGCGCTGCGGGCCATCGGTGTGGACCTGATGCAGCGGTTGAAGGAGGTTCGCAACACCGGCGCGTCCTTCATTGTCGGCGGACGGCGGCGGCAACTGCGTATCGAGGTGCTGCCGGAACGCTTGGCCGGCTATGCCCTAAGCCTGGAACAAGTGGCGCGCGCCGTGCAAGGCGCGAACGAAGAGCGTATCGGCGGCGCCCTGGAGCAGGGCGGCACGCATTTTCGGATCTCGTCAGGACGCTTTCTGCATAGCACATCGGATCTGGAGCGACTCGTCATCGGCAGCCGCTTCGGCGCCCCCGTCTACCTGCGCGACGTTGCGCTCGTCATCGACGGCGGCGAGGACACCAAACGGCTGGTCAGCTATGCCAGCGGCCCCGCGCAACCGAGCGATTGGGCAGGCACAGACGGAGCCCCTGCGGTGACCATCGCGATCGCCAAAAAGGAGGGCACCAACGGGGTGAAGGTCGCCCGCGACGTCCTGTCCAAGCTCGAAGAGCTGAAAACCGGGCTCATCCCCGCCGGCGTGCAAGTAGTCGTCACCCGCAACTATGGCAAGACCGCCAACGACAAGGTGAACGAACTGCTGTTCTCGTTGCTCGGCGCCACCATCGCCGTCAGCGTTCTTGCCTGGATCACCATCGGTCGTCGCCCGGCCATCGTCGTCATCACGGTTATCCCGGTGGTGATCTTGGTCACGATCTGGTCGTCCTGGGCGCTCGGCTACAGCATCAACCGTGTCAGTTTGTTCGCGCTGATCTTCGCCATCGGCATCCTGGTCGACGACGCGACAGTGGTGGTCGAGAACATCTTCCGCCGCTGGCTGCAGGAGGACTCCACAAGCAAAGCGATCGCGGTGGACGCGGTGCGCGAGGTCGGCAACCCGACGATTATCGCAACGCTCGCGGTGCTCTCAGCGCTGCTGCCGATGGGTTTCGTGTCCGGCATGATGGGGCCCTACATGCTGCCGATCCCGTTGCTCGGCTCAGTGGCAATGGCCTTCTCGCTGTTTGCGGCATTCGTTTTTACACCCTGGTGGGCCTATAAGCTGCGTCCGCGACTCGGCGCATTGCACAAGGCGGAGCAGCGCGAGAAGCGCGTGCAGGCCATGATCGCGCGGATCTACTATCCAATCCTGCGCCTGCTGGTGAACAACCGTCCACTGGCATGGGCGTTCTTGATCGGGATCTTGGTCGCGTTTTTCGCCGCCTGCTCGATGTTCTACACCCAGGCGGTGGCGGTGAAGATGCTGCCATTCGACAATAAGCCCGAGTTCAACGTCGTCGTCAACCTACCCGAGGGTACGGCTCTACCCGACACCGCCAACGCCGTCAATCGTTTGAGCGCGGAACTGCGCACAATCCCGGAGGTAGCGGCGCTGCAGGGCTACGTCGGCACCGCCTCCCCGTTCAATTTCAACGGTATGGTCCGCCACTACTACCTGCGCCAACAGCCCTGGGAGGCGGACATCCAGGTGATGCTGACGGACAAGGACGAACGCGGGCGATCCAGCCATCAGATCGCCGAGGCGGCTCGCGCGCTGCTGACGCCGATCGCGCGGAAGCTCGGCGCACGCATCGCAGTGGTCGAGATGCCGCCAGGGCCGCCGGTGCTGCAGACGATGGTCGCGGAAGTGCATGGACCCGACGCTATGACCCGCCGCCAGGTGGCAAGCGACCTGCAGACGTTCTTCGAACGGGCGCCGGGGCTCGGGGACGTCGACACGTACATGTCGGAGCCCTATCTGCGCTGGCACTTCGCCGTCGACACCGAAAAGGCCCTGCGTCGCGGCGTGTCGGTGGGTGCCATCAACCGCAGCCTCGACATGGCCATGGGCGGTCACGTGCTCGGGGATATCAAGAGCAGCGGCAAGCTGCTGGAACCGACCCACATCGTCATCCAGCTACCGCTGGCGGCACGCTCCGACCTGGCGCGACTCGGCGATCTTCCCATCGAGACTCTGAGCCGCGGTACCGTGCCATTGTCGGAGCTCGGGCGCTTCGAGCCGGTCGCCGAGGATCCGATCCGCTACGGCAAGGATCTGCGGCCCATCGAATACGTGGTCGGCGAGATGGAGGGCCGCCTTGGCGCACCGATCTACGGCATGCTCGCGGTCGAAGAGACCCTGAAGACCTACGAGAGCCCGGACGGTTTGACGGCAATGCGCGGCACGCTTACCGGCGCCCCGCCCACGAACAGCCATTCCGGCTTCGAGTGGAGCGGAGAATGGACCATCACCTATGAGACCTTTCGTGACCTGGGCTTGGCGTTCGCCGCCGCCCTGGTATTGATCTTCATCCTGTTGGTCTGGGAGTTCGGAAACTTCATACAACCCTTGATCGTCATGGCGCCCATTCCTTTGACGCTGATCGGGATCGTACCCGGCCACTGGCTGCTGGGCGCCGAATTCACGGCAACCTCGATGATCGGCTTCATCGCACTGGCGGGCATCGAGGTGCGTAACTCGATCCTGCTGGTGGACTTCGCAAAGAACGAGATCCACCGCGGCTGTCCCGTCACCGAGGCGGTGATGCTCGCCGGCAAGACACGCATGCGCCCGATCTGGGTCACCGACCTCACCATGATGGCGGGTGCGGTGGCAATCCTGTTCGATCCGATCTTCGAAGGTATGGCGATCTCGCTACTGTTTGGCCCCATCGTCGCCGTGCCCTTGACCATGATCGTCGTCCCCCTCGGGTGCATCAGCGCCAGTGGCGCCTTCTGCAGCCAGCCAGAGGAAAATGACCCAGTGCCCGGTGCCCCTTCGAGCGGCTAGGAAATCCCGCGACGCAGATACCAGTGCGCGGTTCAAAAGAAGGCCATTTCTGTCGATGCTCATACTAGCTAGCTTGTCTTGACCCCCGCCTCCATTGTCGCACCGGCAGTCGCATGGCCCGGCTATGCTC
>JBATTL010000511.1:0-2647 GCA_049670525.1 Thiohalocapsa sp.
GCTTCGACCTGCTCGGGCGGCCGGACGCCGCACCGGGACGTGGCGTGCCGGTGCTTGTGCCGAACGACAGTGGACGCGACGCCTTGCTGCGGACCTTTAGTGAGGACGCCGGCGCAGGTCGGGCCACGCGGGTCTGTGCGCGTGGCCGACTCGTCGGTACACCCGCGCCGACCAACCTGCGCACGCTGACAGCCCTGTCGCTCCGTGCGCGGTCCTCGGGCGACATCTGGTTGGCAAGCGGCATCGGAAGAGCGGCTTGCGGTCGATGACTCTTTGCGTGGTCGTGGCCCGTGGGAAGGAGCCCGACCACAGCCCCTGTGCCACCGCATCCGCGGGCGCGTCGGGCACTGTTTATCCATCCATCGTAGAGACAATCTGAATGAATAATGCCATCCGTTTCGCCATCATCGCCGCCGCCGGCCTCGCCCTGACCGCCTGCGCCACTGACGGCTACGACTCAGGCTCCGACAGCAGTGCGCTGCGCGACGCAAGCAACGCCGCGGAGGTCGCCTGCACGAGCGCTGTCAACGCCAACTACGGCGGTAACGTAAAAAGCGTCAGAGTGACCAGCTCCGAGTTCTCGCAGGCCAACTCGATGGTGATGGTGAAGGCCGGTGGAGTGCGGGGCGGCGCAACCACCGAAACCTGGAAATGCCTCGTCTCCAACGACGGCAATGTCGAGGAACTGACCGTCGTCGGACCGTAATCATGCAAACGAAAGACGAATACCTTGCGCAGATGAAGACGCAGCTCAATTAGTGGGCGTCCAACCTCGACCAATTGCGCGACAAGGCGGTGGATGCGTCGGATGACGTGCGAGAGAGCGTCGACCAGCAGATCGCCGAGTTGAAGGACAAGTGGGACGACGGCGCCGCCCGCCGCCAGGAAATCCTCGATACTGCCGATGATCACTGGGAGTACTTCTAAAGACGAGGCGGAGGAGAAATGGGTGGAGCTGAAGGTTGGGGTCAAGGACTCCATCGACCGGATCAAGTCCATGTTCAGCTGACCCTGACCCCATGGCCGGTGAGCAGCGCCCCATTCCCCGGGGCGCAACGGCGCACGGAAGGCGCATGGGACATCATCACGGAAGTAGCTGGCGCCGATTCGTGGACACCATGATCCGTTTTCCGTGTACCTTTCGCGCGACTGCAACACCCGATTGGGTGCCATCGGCCCGCGCGAACGGACACGCCCCAACGCCTAATCGAAGGAACGCATGGGACTGTTCAATTTCGCCAAAGGCATCGGTAAGAGCCTGTTTGGATAAAGACGCCGAGGCGAGCGAGAAGATAAAAGAAGAGATCGAACGGGACAATCCGGGGATCGACGGGCTGAACGTCGGTTACGAGGACGGCGTGGTCTCGCTCAGCGGGACCGCCGCCAGCCAGGAGGCGCGGGAGAAGGCCGTGCTGATGGCCGGCAACGTCAAAGGCGAGGCGGAGGTTAAGGCCGATCAGGTTGCGGCCCCGCCAGCGACCGCGGCGGTGGAGTTCTACGTGATCCAGAAGGGCCACACTCTGTCCGGCATTGCCAAGCAGTTCTGCGGCGATGCCAATGCCTACCCACGCGTCTTCGAGGCCAACCGCGGGGTCATCAAAGACGCCGACCTGATCTTCCCTGGCCAAACGATCCGCATTCCGCGATCAGCCGACTAGGCAGCACTCATGTTTAAGCGCTTAAGTTGACCGTTGCTCCTGTGCCTGGGCATGCACCACTTGCCGGCCTACGCCGAGGCCGATGGTCCCGACTTCTACCGCGTCTCCGGCGTCGCTGCCGATGACGTGCTCAACATTCGTGCGGAGCCGAGCCCGCATGCGACCCAAGTCGGCAGCATCCCACCCAATGCTGACTGCGTGCGCAACCTGGGCTGCCAGGGTGGGCTGACGTTTCAGGAATTCACCACGCTGAACCAGGCTGAACAGGCCGAGCGTTTGAAGCAAGACCCGCGTTGGTGCCGAATCGAGTACCAGGGCATCACGGGCTGGGTAGCCGGGCGCGACCTGATCGAGGGCGGCTGTGCGCAGTAACCGATGCCGCCTGCTTCACCTGCTTGCCCCACTCTGGGCGCAACACCATGAGAGACTTCCATGGACTTGACTAGACATGATGTTTTGACCTGCCCGTCCTCAACGCACGTGGGTTATGTTGAGGACGGATAAATCCATCGACACAGAGCCACATTGAGGGGGGCAGGTCCTGCAAGAGTGTAACGCAGCAACGCATCGGATTGAGACGGCATCGTCGCAGTTGGCGTTGTCGGCGGCGTGCGGGAAAGGGGCGGCGAAGCACTACGCGGCCTACATCGGTCTCGACGTGCACAAGGAGACGATTGCGATCGCGGTAGCCGATCCCGGGCGCCAGGCGCCGATCTACCGAGGGGAGATTGCCAACACGCCGAAGAAGGTCGAGAAACTCATCGGAAAGCTCAGCGAGGCTTACGACGGCGGCGTGCTGCTGTTCTGCTACGAGGCCGGCCCGTGCGGCTACGGACTCTACCGCCAGCTCATCGGCAGCGGTCACGACTGCCAGGTTGTCGCACCCTCACGGATTCCAAAGCAGGCCGGGGAGCGCATCAAGACCGACCGGCGCGATGCGTTGAAGCTTGCGCGTCTGCTGCGCAGCGGCGATCTCACCGCGGTCTGGG
>JBATTL010000512.1:0-1577 GCA_049670525.1 Thiohalocapsa sp.
GGCTAGCTCGTGGCCACGCGCTGCGAGCGTTCCCTTGAAGGCCGGGAGATGCTTGTCCGCTCGCTCGCCGTTTAGAACCTCGTCACCAACGACGATTAGTCCGAAGTGAACGGGATCGCTACTGGCGTCGTCGCGGATCGCGGGGCTGGCTGAGGTCGATTGGATACTCATGAGGTTCTGCATGATTCTATGTGATCGCGAAGGCATTCGCCGCCGCTTGCTCCGGGTGGTACTCAGCAGCGACGTATTCCGGACCGGCAACGCAGGCATAATGAGCCTGGGAATTGACGACGACACACAGTTGTTAGGAGCGACCGAGAACCCCCTCTGAAGCCATGCCACCGCTGTTCGACATCAAAGCACAGGCAAGGTCGCAGTTGCGACCAATGGTGGAGAAGCTCGCGCGGCGCGGCGTAACGCCGGTGCAGCTCAGTTGGACGGTGCTGGGCCTGTCGGCATTTGTGGGCACTTTGATCGGCCTGCTGCCATCCGTGCTGCCGCAGAGCAACCGGTTGTTGCTGGTACTGCCCGCCGCGCTGCTGCTTCGTCTCGGCCTGGAGGCGGCGGCTGACATGCTGGCTGACGACTATTCCCCGCGAACGCGGCGTGGGCAGCTGCTGAGGGACGTGGGCGATGCATTGGGCGACGTGATGCTGTTGCTACCGCTGGCGTTGATTCCCGGTGTACCAGCAGCACTGGTCGTTACGTTGGTGGCACTCGGCCTCTGCACTGAAGTCGCGGGGCTTGCGGGCCTGGGCATTGGGGCTAGCCGCCGCCGTGATGGTCCGATGAACAGGACCGACAGGACCATCGTGTTTGGGTTGGCCGGCCTAATCTTGGCGCTGGACACCGGCTCCGGCCCATGGCTGCCCTGGCTGCTGCTGCCGGCGTCCTTGATGGCGTTGATCACCATTGGCAATCGCATTCGCGGTGCACTGGCAGAGACGGCGCAACAGGCCAGCTCATAAGACAGCCCATTAGCCGATCCCCAAGCGATTGACTTTTTCGGGTTGTGCAGGCTTCGACCAACCCGCTGCCACTCGTGTTCGTTCAGCATCGATCGACGAAGACAAGACCGTCAAGTCGCCTACTTCTGTGCATCCTCCAATGTTTCCCAGCGCGCGTAGCTCGCGGTCAGTTCGGCTTCGACCTCGGCCAAGCGAGACGTGGCCGCGCTCGCCGCGCTGCCGTCTCCGTGGTACAGGCTCGGGTCGGCCATGCGATGGTGCAGCGACGACTGCTCCGCTTCTAGTTGCTCGATGCGTTTGGGTAGCTGCTCTAGTTCGCGCTTGTCTTTGTAGCTGAGCTTAGCGATGGGGTTGCGTGGCTTCGACGCCTGCGGCGATTTAGAACCGCCGGACTTCGTTCCGGTCTTCGGCGCCGCGCTCTCGTCTGCGGCCGGCCGCTGACGCAACCAGTCCGAATAGCCGCCGACATAGTCACCAACATGCCCCTCTCCTTCCAATACCAGCGTCGACGTGACGACATTGTCGAGCAGGTCACGGTCATGGCTGACCAGCAGCAAGGTGCCGTCGAAACCAACGAGCAGCTCTTCCAGCAGCTCCAGGGTTTCGGCG
>JBATTL010000513.1:0-1652 GCA_049670525.1 Thiohalocapsa sp.
GCCGGAGGCTCCGAGCTGCTGGTCGAAAAACGCCGCTATGTTGGCGGCGACGGCAAGGGTGCGACGGTCGCCGTCGCGCGCTGCTCGGGCGCACTGCCGTTTGAACCCTCCTCTGCCGCCGATCCGGACTCGCTGGATTCTGATGCCGGTGCTTCGCAGGCCCAGGGCAGTATGTAACCCTGCTGCTGATATTCGCCCATCACCGCGCGGATACCATAGACCTGCCGCAGGTTGTCGCGGTTCAGCACCTCGCTTGCCGAGCCGGCGGCGAACCGTTCACCCTGATGCAACAGCAGCAGCCGATCACAAAAGCGGCTCGCCAAGGTCAGGTCATGCAGCACCAGGACCACGCTGGCGCCGCCGCGGCAATGATTCCGCAACAGGGCCATCACCTGGAGCTGATGTCTGGGATCCAATGCGGCGAATGGCTCGTCGGCCAGGATCAGCGGCGCGCCGACGGCCAACACACGGGCCAAGCGGGTGCGGGCGCGCTCGCCTCCGGAAAGCTCGGTGAATCTCCGATCGCGCAACTGCCAGGCGTCGGTAACGCGCAGCGCGGACTCGATCGCTGCTTGATCCGCGCTGCTCGGGCCGCCGCCTCCCCGCCACCAACTCCCACGATAGGGGTGGCGGCCAAGACCGACCAGATCTTGCACCGAGATGGGCCATTGCACCGGGTCGTCCTGACTCAGATAGGCCAGCCGCCGGGCGCGCTCCCGAGCCGGCAGCTGATGCAGTGCCTCAGCCTGCAGCCGGATCTGTCCTTGATAGTGCAAGAGCTGTGCGATCGCTTTGACGACGGTGCTCTTGCCGGCGCCGTTCGGGCCGATCAGACCAAGCAACTCACCATCGCCGAGCTCGAAAGACAAATCGCGGACCAGCGTCTTGCCGCCGATGCGGACGCTGAGTCCGGCGACCTCAAGCAGACTCACAGCATGTCCCTCCGCGAGCGCAGCACCAGGGCCAAGAAAAACGGCGCCCCGATCAGGGCCGTGACCACCCCGAGCATGAGCTCCTTGGGCGTGCCGATCATCCGCAGCGCGATATCGGCGGCGAGCAGCAACACCGCGCCACCCAGGGCGCTCGACAGCAGCAGCCTGCCCGGCCGATGCTGGACGAAGCGCCGCAGCAAATGCGGCACGACCAGACCGACGAAGCCGATGGTACCGGTTACGGCGACGCCGGCACCGACACTCAGCGCGGAGCCGGCGATGATGAGCCCGCGCAATCGGCTCATATCGACCCCGAGACTGCGCGCCTCGGCTTCGCCAAGTGCGAGCACATCGAGCGCCGGTGCGCTGATCAGCAGCAGCGTGAGTCCGACCAGCACGAATGGCAGACAGAGGCGCACGTCATCAAAGCTGCGATCGCTAATGGAGCCAAGCAGCCAGAGGATGATGTCCTGCACGTCGGCCGGGTTCGGTGCCAGGTTTAGCGCCAACGATGTCAATGCCCCGGCCAGGGACGACAGGGCCACGCCTGCCAGGATCAGGGTCAGATTGCTCGATCCCGCCCGGGTCAGCGCATACAGTGTCGAGGTCGCGAGCAAGGCGAATAGCATGGCCGCGGCCGGCAGGACCCAGATGCTCAGGGTGGTGAAGCCGAAGTAAAGCACCAGGACGGCACCGAGCCCTGCACTGGAGGAGATTCCA
>JBATTL010000514.1:0-11341 GCA_049670525.1 Thiohalocapsa sp.
CAGGTCCGCGGCCCCGTGCCGCTGCCGTCCAAGCACGAGCGCTACACCATTCTGGTGTCTCCGCACGTCAATAAGGACGCGCGTGACCAGTACGAATTGCGCACGCACAAACGCCTGATGGACATCGTCGATCCGACCGACAAGACTGTCGATGCGCTGATGAAGCTCGACCTGGCTGCCGGCGTCGATGTGCAGATCAAGCTGAGCTGAGCATAGATGTCGCCCGGTCGAACTCCGGACGGCACCACAGAACTGAGGAAACGAAGATGACCATCGGAGTGATCGGGCGGAAGGCCGGAATGACACGCGTCTTCAGTGACGACGGTGTCAGCGTCCCCGTCACCGTCATCGAGGTAACGCCGAACCGCGTCACCCAGTTGAAAGACGCCGACAGTGACGGCTATCGGGCGGTGCAGCTCGCGGCCGGGGGGCGGCGTGCGTCACGGGTCAACAAGCCGCTGTCTGGACACTATGCCAAAGCTGGCGTGGAAGCCGGCAGCGCGCTGCGGGAGTTCCGCCTGGATGAAGGTGAGGGCGTTGACCTGGCAACCGGTGGATCGCTGGACGTTTCGATCTTCGAGCCGGGGCAAAAGGTCGATGTGCGTGGCGTGACCAAGGGGCGTGGTTTCGCTGGCGGAATTCGGCGACACAATTTCCGCGGACAGGACAACACCCACGGTAACTCTTTGTCCCATCGCGCTCCCGGCTCTATCGGGCAGTGCCAGACGCCGGGTCGCGTGTTTAAGGGTAAGCGTATGGCGGGCCAGATGGGCAACGTCAACCGTTGCCAGCAGAATCTGGAGGTCGTCCGGGTTGACACGGAGCGCAATCTGCTGCTGGTGCGGGGCGGGGTCCCGGGGCCGGCTGGCGGTCGCCTTGTCGTGACGCCGTCGGTCAAGCAAAAGAACAAGGGTTGATTGGATCATGCAACTGGCAACGCGAAATGGTGTCGGCCTTGACGTTTCAGACAGCGTCTTCGGTGCCGACTACAACGAGGCATTGGTACATCAGGTCGTCGTCGCCTACATGGCGGGCGCGCGCGCTGGCACTAAGGCACACAAGAACCGCTCCGCAGTAAACGGCGGCGGTGCAAAGCCTTTCCGGCAAAAGGGCACCGGCCGCGCGCGCGCCGGCACGAGTCGCAGTCCGATTTGGCGCGGTGGTGGCAAGACCTTCGCTGCGCAGCCGCGAAGTTACGCGCAAAAGGTCAATCGCAAGATGTACCGGGGCGCAGTGCGTTCGATACTGTCCGAGCTCGCTCGTACGGAGCGCTTGAGTGTGGTGTTGGAAATCAACCTGTCGGCGCCGAGAACCAAGGAGTTGACTGCGACGCTTAATGAGTTCGGTGTGCGCGACGTGCTGCTCCTGGTTGATGCCTTTGACGACAAGCTTTTTCTTGCGGCGCGGAATCTACCGCACGTGGATGTGATGGCCGCGGCGGAAGTGGATCCAGTCAGCATGATTGCTTTCGAGCACGTCATTGCCACTGAGGCGGCGGTTCGCCGTCTCGAGGAGCGTTTGGCATGAACCAGGAACGCCTGATGAAGATCTTGCTAGGGCCGCTGATCTCGGAAAAATCCACGTTGGCCGCAGACAACAACCAGCAGTTTGTGTTCCGCGTGGTGTCGGACGCGACCAAGCGCGAAATCGGTCGGGCCGTGGAACTGCTGTTCGAGGTCAAGGTCGATGGCGTCCAGGTCGTCAACGTCAAAGGAAAGAACAAACGTTTCGGTGCCCGCCTCGGGCGTCGTTCCAACTGGCGCAAGGCTTATGTCCGCCTGAAGCCGGGCCACGACATCGACTTCGGCGGCGGCGCCTAGTCCCGGTCGGCCGAGCATTTGGATAACGAATCATGGCAATCGTAAAAGCGAAACCGACATCGCCTGGTCGGCGATTCCAGGTCACAGTACGAAACTCCGAGCTGCACAGGGGCGGTCCGGTCGAGTCCTTGGTGTCCAAGAAGACGCACAACGGCGGCCGCAATAACCACGGGCGGATTACGGTCCGCCACCGGGGCGGCGGTCATAAGCAGCGCTATCGCATGGTCGACTTCAAGCGGCGCAAGGACGGCGTTCCGGCGGTCGTCGAACGACTGGAATACGATCCGAATCGCAGCGCAAATCTTGCGCTGTTGAAGTACGCCGATGGTGAGCGTGCCTATGTCCTCGCCCCGAAAGGGCTCGCGCAGGGCGCTAACGTGGTTGCGTCCGAGACCGCTCCCATCAGCGTCGGCAATTGTCTTCCGCTGCGTAACATCCCTGTTGGAACCGAGGTTCACGCGGTTGAGATGCGACCCGGTAAGGGCGCTCAGATCGCTCGCGCCGCCGGTGCTTCGGTGCAACTCATCGCCCGTGAGGGGCAGCAGGCGACGCTGCGGCTGCGCTCCGGCGAAATGCGGAAAGTGCACGCTGACTGTCGTGCCGTGATCGGTGTCGTTGGTAACGGCGAGCACAGTCTCCGCAAGCTCGGCAAGGCTGGTGCGACGCGCTGGCGCGGGGTCCGCCCGACCGTACGCGGCGTCGTCATGAACCCGGTCGATCATCCCCATGGCGGTGGCGAGGGTCGTACGTCTGGCGGTCGTCACCCGGTCACGCCTTGGGGTGTCCCGACCAAGGGCTATAAGACCCGAAAGAACAAGCGCACCGACGGCATGATCGTTCGCCGGCGCGGTCGCAAGTAAGTCACGCGAGGATTGAGTCAGTGCCACGTTCCATTAGAAAGGGTCCCTTTGTGGACCATCACTTGGCCAAGAAGGTCACGGATGCCGTTGCTCAGAATAGCAAGCGTCCCATCAAGACCTGGTCACGTCGTTCGATGATTTTGCCAGAGATGGTCGGTCTAACCATCGCTGTTCACAATGGTCGCCTGCACGTGCCGGTCCTGGTTAACGAGAACATGATCGGCCATAAGCTCGGCGAGTTTGCGTTAACACGCACGTTCCGCGGGCATGCGGCCGATCGCAAGGCCAAGAAGCGCTAGGAGTACGACGATGCGAGCAGAGGCAAAGCTCAAGTACGCGCGCATCTCCGCGCAGAAGGCGAGGTTGGTCGGTGACCAGATTCGCGGTCAGCACGTCGAGCGCGCGTTGAACGAACTCGCGTTCAGCACCAAGAAGGCGGCGGGCATTTTGCGCAAGATCCTCGAGTCCGCGATCGCCAACGCGGAGAACAACGAGGGAGCCGACGTCGATGAGCTCAGGGTCGTCGAGGTGCAGGTCAACGAGGGTCCGACGATGAAGCGCATTCGCGCCAGGGCCAAGGGTCGTGCGTCACGCATTTTGAAGCGTACGAGCCATATCAGTGTCACGGTCGCGGAACGCTAACGCCGGAGTATCCAAATGGGACAAAAAGTACACCCAACCGGGATTCGTCTCGGCATCGTTAAGGACTGGAACTCGATCTGGTACGCGGATTCCAAGAATTACGCCGACCTCTTGATCAATGACCTTGAGGTGCGCGAATACCTGAAGAAGAAGCTCTCATCCGCGTCGGTTAGTCGGATTCAGATCAACCGGCCGGCGAGAAACGCCCATATCACGATCCATACCGCTCGTCCCGGTGTGGTCATCGGCAAGAAAGGCGAGGATATCGACAAGTTGCGCGCCGACATCTCCCAGCGCATGGGCATTCCGGTGCACATCAGCATTGAAGAGATCCGTAAGCCGGAGCTTGACGCTCAACTTGTTGCCGAGGGCATTGCCCAACAGTTGGAGCGCCGCATCATGTTTCGGCGCGCCATGAAGCGCGCCGTCCAGTCGACCATGCGTGCCGGGGCCGGTGGCGTCCGGGTGAATATCGCCGGTCGCTTGAATGGCGCCGAAATTGCGCGCTCCGAATGGTACCGAGAGGGTCGTGTCCCGCTGCACACATTGCGCGCCGACATCGACTACGGATTCGCCGAGGCGCGAACGACCTATGGCATCCTCGGTGTGAAGACCTGGGTCTTCCGCGGTGAGATCTTCGACGATATGCCACAGGATGCGGTGCAAGAGAAACGCCCTCGCAGAAAGAGCTGAGTCATGCTTCAACCCAAAAGAACCAAATTTCGAAAGCAACATAAGGGGCGAAACCGCGGACTTGCCCAAAGTGGCGCGCAAGTTTCGTTTGGCGAGTTCGGACTGAAGGCCATCGGGCGCGGCCGACTCACGGCGCGCCAAATCGAGTCGGCGCGCCGCGCGATCACGCGTAGCGTCCGTCGTGGTGGCAAGCTCTGGATTCGCGTTTTTCCGGACAAGCCAGTTTCGAAGAAGCCCCTGGAAGTACGCATGGGGAAAGGGAAGGGCAATGTCGAGTACTGGGTCGCGTTGGTGCAGCCAGGTCGCATGCTCTACGAGATCGAGGGTGTGTCCGAGGAACTCGCTCGCGAGGCCTTTCGTCTGGCCGCGGCCAAGTTGCCGGTGCAAACCCGATTCGAGAAAAGGTCGGTACTCTGATGAAGGCGAATGAATTAAGAACCCAGTCCGCCGAGGATCTGGGCAAACAGTTGCACGAATTGCTCAAGGAGCAGTTTTCGTTGCGCATGCAGCAGGGCAGCGGGCAGCTGAGCCGTCCGTCACAGTTCAAGGTCGTTCGCCGCGACATTGCACGCATCAAGACGCTGATGGCAGAAAAAGAAGCGAGTAGCCAGGCATGAGCGAACAGGACATGAGTGAGAGTGAGCAAGAATCCAACCGAACCGCCACCGGGCGTGTAGTTAGCAGTGCCATGGAGAAGACCGTCACCGTCCTCGTTGAGCGTCGCGTCAAGCACCCTCTTTATGGCAAGTTCATGCGGCGTTCTACCAAGTTGCACGCGCATGACGAAGACAACCAATGCAACGCCGGCGACTTGGTGCGCGTTGAGCAATGTCGTCCGTTGTCGAAGACGAAGAGCTGGCGGCTGGTCGAGGTCATCGAAAAAGCGCGCTGAGCAACCGCGGGCGTCCCGCCCGACGCGGTGGCAAGACTGAACGAATCGAGAGTTAGGTCGAGACAATGATTCAAATGCAAACCCGCCTCGGCGTAGCCGACAATAGCGGCGCCCGCTCGGTGCAGTGCATCAAGGTGTTGGGCGGTTCGCACCGTCGCTACGCTGGCATCGGCGACGTGATCAAGGTCACCGTCAAAGACGCTATTCCACGCGGCAAGGTCAAGAAGGGCGACGTTTTCAGCGCGGTTGTCGTAAGGACGCGTAAGGGCGTACGCCGTGCGGACGGTTCCTTGATCCGCTTCGATGGTAATGCGGCCGTGCTGCTGAACAACCAGCTTCAGCCCATTGGTACCCGCATCTTCGGCCCCGTGACCAGGGAACTGCGTAGCGAGCGATTTATGAAAATTATCTCGCTCGCTCCCGAGGTGCTCTAGATCATCGGCATCGGGCAAGGGTTTCTCAGGGGATTAGCCATGCAAAAGATTAAGGTTGGCGACGACGTCATAGTCGTTGCAGGCAGAGACAAGGGCAAGCGGGGAACTGTCCTGCGGGTCCTCGGAACCACGCATGTGGTCGTCGAAAATGTGAACACCGTGAAAAAGCACCAACGTCCCAACCCGCAGCGTGGCGTCGCGGGCGGTATCGTCGAAAAGGAGATGCCGATCGATAGGTCCAACATCGGTCTGTATAACCCGAGTAAGGATGGTGCAGATCGGATCGGGTTTAAGGTTCTTGCGGATGGCAAGAAGGTACGGGTCTTCAAGTCCGACGGCGAAGTCGTCGACGTTTGAGTAAACGAACATGTCCAGGCTACAGAGCACTTATCAAGAGCAGATCGTCGGCCAGCTGAAGGAGCATTTCGGCTACTCCAGTGTCATGCAGGTTCCTCGCATCGAAAAGATAACGTTGAACATGGGTGTCGGCGAGGCGATCAATGACAAGAAGATTATGGACAATGCGGTGCGTGATCTGACCCAGATCTCGGGGCAAAAGCCGATCGTCACCAAGGCCCGGAAGTCCGTGGCCGGGTTCAAGATCCGCGAAGATTGGCCGATCGGTTGCAAGGTTACGTTGCGTCGCGAGCGCATGTATGAGTTCCTCGACCGGTTGATCAACGTTGCGATACCGCGCGTACGGGATTTCCGAGGTCTTAGTCCGAAGTCCTTTGATGGTCGTGGCAATTACTCCATTGGCGTCCGCGAGCAGATCATCTTCCCCGAGATCGACTACGACAAGATCGATGCGGTACGGGGGATGGATGTCACGATCACGACCAGTGCACGCACCGATGACGAGGGCCGCGCCCTGCTCAACGCGTTCAAATTCCCGTTCAGGACTTAAGGCATTATGGCAAAGAAGAGCATGATTGCGCGGGAAGCCAAGCGTCGGCAGACCGTCAAGAAGTTTGAGAGCAAGCGCACGCAGCTGAAGAGCGTGATCAACGATCGAAGCGCATCGCCGGAGCAGATTGATGAGGCGCTTTCCGCCTTGCAAAAGCTGCCGCGCGACGCGAGTCCGGCCCGTCAACAGCGTCGCTGTCAGGTCACCGGTCGGCCGCACGCGGTGTATCGCAAGTTTGGTCTGTGCCGCAACAAGCTGCGTGAAGCAGTGATGCGCGGCGATGTTCCCGGTGTCGTGAAGGCGAGCTGGTAGACGGCGGTCAGCCCTCACTACATCCGACAATAACCTCGAGTGGGTATCGCGCCGGTTGCGGCGGGCTGACCCTGGAGAGCAACATGAGTACCTCAGATCCCATCGCGGATATGCTCACGCGCATCCGCAACGGCCAGGCGCGCGGCAAAGTCACGATCAGTATGCCGTCGTCCAAACAGAAGCTGGCTATCGCGGCCCTCCTCAAGGACGAGGGCTATATCGGCGATTTCTCAGTCGAAGACATCGACGGCAAGCCGCAATTGGACGTCAAGCTCAAGTACTTTCGCGGCAAGCCGGTTATCGAGTCGATCAAGCGCGTGTCGCGCCCCGGCCTGCGTATTTATCGCGGCAAGGGCGACATCCCTCAGGTCTGGGGTGGGTTGGGCATTGCGATTGTTTCCACTTCCAAAGGCCTGATGAGCGACCGCGCCGCCCGTCGAGAAGGGCATGGCGGTGAAATCCTGGCCTTCGTGGCCTAAGGGGGATCGACGATGTCCAGAATCGCAAAAGCGCCGATCGACCTACCGTCAGGAGTCGACGTCAAGATCGATGGCAGAGATATCACGGTAAAGGGTCCCAAGGGGACGCTGTCGCAACGTCTGCATCCAAGCGTGAAGCTCGCGGCAGAGGACAAGTCCCTTCACATCGAGCCCGTCTCCGATAAGGGGGATTCCTGGGCCATGGCGGGGACCATGCGGTCGCTACTCAATAACATGGTTGTCGGCGTAAGCAACGGCTTCGAGCGCAAGCTGACGCTAATCGGCGTCGGCTACCGGGCACAAACCAAGGGTAAGGTATTGAACCTGGCCCTCGGGTTCTCTCACCCAATCGACTATCCGGTGCCCGCGGGCATCGAGATCGAGACCCCGTCGGCGACTGAAATCGTCGTCAAGGGCGCCGACAAGCAACGTGTCGGTCAGGTTGCGGCCGAGATTCGTTCCAAACGGCCGCCGGAACCTTACAAGGGTAAAGGTGTGCGCTATACGGATGAGCAGGTCATCCGCAAAGAAGCGAAAAAGAAGTAGGGGCAATGACGATGGACAAGAAAACTGCTCGTCTGCGCCGCGCATTGCGCTCGCGCTCGAAGATACGCGAACTCGGCGCCTATCGGCTCTGCGTGTTCCGCTCGCCGCGCCACATGTATGCGCAGATCATCTCTCCGGATGGCAACCAAGTCGTCGCCAGCGCGTCGACCTTGGACAAGGAGTTCCGTCAGGAGGCACCCGGCTATTCCGGAAACGCGAGCGCGGCGGCGGCGATCGGCAAGGTCATTGCGGACCGCGCCCGGGCCGCCGGTGTCGAGCGGGTCAGCTTCGACCGCTCCGGCTTCAAATATCACGGTCGTGTGAAGGCGTTGGCAGATGCCGCGCGCGAACACGGACTCCAGTTCTGAGGGCGCATCGATGGCAACGTATAATCCTAAGGCAGATGGCGACGATCTCCTAGAGAAACTGATCTCTGTTAACCGTGTCGCGAAGGTAGTCAAAGGCGGACGTGTGTTCGGCTTCGGCGCGTTGACGGTGGTCGGCGATGGCAAGGGACGCGTCGGCTTCGGTACCGGAAAGGCGCGCGAGGTCCCGGTCGCGATTCAGAAGGCGATGGAATCGGCCCGCAAGAACATGGTCGACGTGCGCCTCAGAGGCTCGACCCTGCAGTACCCGATGATGGGACGCCACGGTGCAGCCAAGGTGCACATGCAACCCGCGTCCGACGGTACCGGCATCATTGCCGGGGGCGCTATGCGCGCCGTGTTCGAGGTTGTCGGCGTTCAAAACGTACTAGCAAAATGCATCGGCACCAATAATCCGATGAACGTGGTTCGTGCCACCATCGACGGTCTGGCGAAAATGGCGGACGCTGAAAGCGTTGCGGCCAAGCGCGGCAAGACTGTCGAAGACATTCTGGGCTAATCGAGGGGTAATCGAGATGGCCGACAAGAAAACGATGAAGGTCAAGCTGGTCCGAAGTGTCTACGGGCGGCTCAAAAAGCACCGCGCATGCGTCAGTGGCCTCGGGCTGCGACGCATGCATCAGGTGGTCGAAGTCGAAGATACCTCGGCTACGCGGGGGATGCTGAACAAGGTCTCCTATATGGTCGACCTGGTCGAGGAAAGCTGATATGCGACTTAACGTAATCAAACCTGCCGATGGCAGCAAGACCAATCGCAAGCGCGTCGGCCGCGGCGTTGGCAGCGGTCTCGGCAAGACGGGCGGGCGTGGTCACAAAGGTCAGAAATCACGCTCGGGCGGTTTTCACAAAGTCGGCTTCGAAGGCGGTCAGATGCCGCTGCAGCGGCGCTTACCTAAGATCGGGTTCCGCTCGCGCAAGGCGCGCGCCAGCGACGAGATTCGCCTCAGAGAACTGTCCCATGTCGATGGCGACGAGGTGACGCTCGAGAGCTTGCATAGGGCCGGTCTGATCGACCGAACCATCAAACGAGTAAAGGTGATCAAGTCGGGCTCGATTGAGCGTGCTGTGACGCTTCGAGGCATTGGCGTGACCGCCGGCGCGCGCGCCGCCATCGAAGCTGCAGGCGGCACCGTCGAAGGCTGATTCAAGGCTTCGATTCCGAGTTCTATTCGCAGCGAACCAACGAGCGACAGCACACCATGGCAAACAGCAGTGCATCCGTCATGCAGTCTCTGAGCGGCATGGGCAAGTTGACCGAATTGCGTCAGCGCCTGCTGTTCGTGCTCGGTGCGCTGCTCGTGTACCGGATTGGTACATTCATTCCGGTGCCTGGCGTGAATCCGGAGGCACTCGCGGTTTTGTTCGATCAGAATCAGGGATCGATCCTGGACATGTTTAACATGTTCTCCGGCGGCGCACTGGAGCGTGCAAGTATTCTGGCCCTGGGAATCATGCCGTACATCTCGGCCAGCATCATCATGCAGTTGATGAGTGCGGTGATACCCAAGCTGGAGCAATTGAAGAAGGAAGGCGAATCCGGCCGACGGAAGATCACCCAATATACGCGTTATGGCACGGTCGTACTGGCGACGTTTCAGGCCATCGGCATCTCGTTTGCCCTGCAGGGGCAGACCGCCGGTGGCTCGTCGATCGTTGTGACCCAAGGCCTTGGCTTCGTCTTCACCGCGGCGGTGTCATTGGTGACCGGGACCATGTTCCTGATGTGGCTTGGAGAGCAAATCACCGAGCGCGGTATCGGCAATGGCATCTCGTTGATCATCTTTGCCGGGATTGTTGCCGGTCTGCCGTCCGCGGTGGGCGGCACGCTTGAGCTGGTTCGGACTGGGGAGATGAATGCTCTCTCAGTGCTTGCGTTGTTCGCGCTGGCGCTTGGCGTCACCGCCTTTGTAGTCTTCGTCGAGCGCGGTCAACGCCGCATCACTGTCAACTACGCGCGACGCCAGCAGGGGCGGCGGATGATGGCCGCACAGAGCACGCATTTACCGTTGAAGCTCAACATGGCCGGTGTCATTCCGCCGATCTTCGCGTCCAGCATCATCCTGTTCCCGGGCACCCTTGGTCAGTGGTTCGGGCAGTCGGAGGATTTTCGCTGGATCGCCGATATCACCAGTAAGCTGTCGCCTGGCGAGCCGGTGTACGTGATCATGTATGCAGCGGCCATCATCTTTTTCTGTTTCTTCTACACGGCGTTGGTCTTCAACGCCAAGGACACCGCGGATAATCTCAAACGGTCCGGCGCATTCATACCTGGGATTCGTCCTGGTGAGCAGACGGCGCGCTATATCGACACTGTCATGACACGGCTTACGGCCGCCGGCGCACTGTACATAACCGCGGTTTGCCTGCTGCCGGAGTTCCTGATCGTTGGTTGGAACGTGCCGTTCTACTTCGGTGGCACGTCCTTACTGATTGTCGTCGTTGTGGTGATGGACTTCATGGCCCAAGTCCAGGCCCACCTGATGTCGCATCAGTACGAGGGTCTGATGAAGAAGGCCAACCTCAAAGCGCCTGGCGGCGGAATGTTGCGTTGATTTGCGCCGGATTCCGCTAGCCCGTCGGATATTACTCGGAGATAGAAATGAAAGTTCGTGCATCAGTGAAAAAGATTTGCCGTCATTGCAAGGTCATCCGACGCAATGGTTCCGTGCGCGTGATCTGCAAGGACCCGCGGCACAAGCAGCGTCAGGGCTAATCCAAAGGTTGGTCAAGTCTCAGTTTGACCGGTCTGTAGAAACTGTTATACTAGGCGGTTTCCGGTCGTACTTTTCCGCCGATTTCCCAGGAGCTTAAGCCGCATGGCCCGTATTGCTGGAGTCAACATTCCGGACCGCAAGCACGCGATCATCGCGCTGACGTCCGTCTACGGCGTTGGTCGTTCACTGGCAGCGAAGATTTGCGAAGACGCGAATGTTCCGGCCGCGACCAGGATGCAGGATCTGACGGAAGAGGAAGTCGAGCGGTTGCGTTCGGCGGTCGCACGGCACTCGGTGGAGGGAGATCTTCGGCGCGAGGTCTCGATGAACATCAAGCGTTTGATGGATCTCGGTTGCAACCGGGGTATCCGTCACCGCCGCGGGTTGCCGCTGCGGGGTCAACGGACCCAAACGAATGCGCGCACCCGCAAGGGGCCAAGACGTCCTATCAAGCGATAAAGAGAACCGCACGCTCAACAGCTGCCGTTCCCGCTCGCGGTCGAATACGCCTGTAGTTCGGAGAATACCAAGTGGCGAAGCCAGTACGTACCAAGAAAAAGGTCAAGAAGCAGGTGGCCGACGGGATAGCCCACGTCCACGCATCTTTTAACAACACGATCATCACGATCACCGATCGCCAAGGCAATGCCTTGGCT
>JBATTL010000515.1:0-6915 GCA_049670525.1 Thiohalocapsa sp.
GGCCGCGGAACTGCGTGAGGTGCGCGCCGAGCGCGACGCCGTGGTCTCCAGCGCCGCCCGGCTCGATGCCGACAACGCTCATCTACGCACGGACATCGAACGGGCGCGCGAAGCGGGCACAAAGATCCGCCAGGAACTCAACAGCACGACCGGCGAACGGGACCGGCTGCGGGCAGAACTCCAACGCGTGTCGGCCGAACAGGAGCAGTTGCGCGTCAACCACGCCAGACTGTCCGCCGAGGTTGATCGTGAGCGAGAGAGCACCAAGCAGGCGAAGGCCGCGCTCGACCTGGGCGGGAAGAAGATCCAGGCGCTCGACCGTGACCTGGCCGAGGAGCGTCAAGCTCGAGCCATGGCTGAGCGTGCCCTCGCTGAGTTGCAGGTTGAGATCGCGACGCTGAGGGAGCGAGCGGCGCATGCTGAGCAACTGCAGGCGGTACTCGACCGGATGCAGGCGCCGGCGGACGTGACGCCACTCAGGAGGTAACAACGATGCAGATCGCAAACCCCGTCTATCTTGACCTCGAGACCACCGGCCTCGACCCACGCAATGATGAGATCCTGGAGATCGGCATCCTGGCCGACGACGGCACGGTGCTGTTCGACAGCCTCGTGCGCCCGATCCGACATCGAACGCGGCGGCGGGCTCAGACGATCCACGGCATTTCGCCGGCCGATGTCTGCGACGCGCCCATGCTCGACGCATTGCGCTCGCGCATCCGCGAGGCGGTTGCCGACCGTGAGGTGGTGATCTACAACGCCCCCTTCGACGCCGGCTTCCTGTCTGCGGAGCTTGCGGGCGCGGCAGGGATCCATTGCGCGATGCGCCCGTTTGCGGAGGCCTTTGGCGAATGGAGTCCGGAGTATGACGAGTGGCACTGGCAGCGCTTGCAGGTCGCCGCGGCGCACGTCGGATTCCTATGGCCTGGAGACAGCCACCGAGCCATCAACGATTGTCAGGCGACGCGCGCAGTGTGGCACTGGCTTGCACAGCAGCCCGCACCAGCAGCTGCGCCAGCGCAGCGTAACCGTCGCATCCAGGAGGCCCTATGAACGCGTCCGAACCGAATGCCGGCCGCACCCCGCGCTACCCGCTCGCGCGTCTGTCCCCGGCCAAGGACGAACTGCTGGCGATCGAGATCACCCGCGAATCGGTGGATCAGTGCGACATTCAGCCCATGATGGAGAAGCTGGAGTTCCTTTCGGAAACCTCCGAGGGCGCACTACTCTGGGAGGGCAAACTCGCGGTGTATTTCGCCGGTTGGGACCGTGATCCGCGCGAAACCGCCCAGATCCCGGAGATTCGCACTTATTTTGCAGCACTGACCGATGCCTGGCCCTATTGGCTGCACTTCGTCGAGAAGACCGGCGACACCCTGCCTCATATCCTGCGTCTGCTCTGCGCCGGCCATGTCGAGCGGATCAGTGCGGGGATGGTTGGCTGGCAATTTGAGGACGTGCACGATGTGACCCGCCTGACCCTCGTGCTGTTAGAGCACATGAACGAACTCCACGACCGCCTCGGGCTACCGGAGGCCCTCAACGAGCGCATTTCGCAGGAGGTCACACAGCTGATCGAGTGTTCGTTGCAGTGAAGACCAGGAGAGCGTTTATGACCAAGATTGGCCGCAACGCGTTGTGCCCGTGCGGTAGCGGAAAGAAATACAAGAAGTGCTGTCTCGGGAAGGAAGAGCCCCTCGGGTCCGTGACAGAGAGCGACGTTCCGGCACGACCGACAGGGGCATCGCCCTTCAACCTTGCGGCTCCCGGCTCGCCCGTGGAGATGTCGGCGTATGTGGTGGCCAAGCTGTTCGAAGAGTCCGAGCAGGGGTTTTTCGCCCAAACCGCCAGAAATCTGCAGTAGTACCTGATCTCCTCATCCCTTCGTAGGACGCACGCCTAGCCAATTCTTTTTGTGTTTCGGATAGTTGGCCTACTCCACGGCGAGTACTCTAGCGTCAGTCGCCTCGCCGGACCGCAGTAGAGTACACCGCCGAAGTGGCACAAGTCGGCTCCCGAACGAGAACGTCACGCACTCATACCTCTCAGGTCAAGTTCATAAGTACCTGATTTGTTATGGTAGATGAACGGCGTGAAACAGGCGCCTTTCTTAGTGCAGAAAAACGGCGGTTCGGGCCAAAAACCCCTACATTGGCTTAGAGTCCCTTTTCGTCCAATTGAGGTTCAGAGTCCTATACTAAGAAAATCGTCAATCGCCTGGTGAAGAAGGACAAGATCATCAAGGCGAGCGAACACTTTGAGAATGACCAGGCGCTGGCGCTGGCGGCACAGATGTTCCGTTCCGGTTCCGAGCTTGCCGCGCAGCGTGCCGAGAAAAACCCGGACGTGAATTTCACTTACTCGCTGCAGTCGCTGTGGCCGATCAACAAGCAGAATGAACCCACGACAGATGCCAAGAAGGAAGGACTGCAATACATCTTCGACAACAAGGTAAGAACTTCTACACCACCGTGGAGCTCGGCAACAAGAAGTACTTCACGGCCGTCTACTCGGACAAGGCGGTTGCCCCGGTGTGTGTCGAGTGCCACAACAAGCATCCCGATACACCCAAGACTGATTTCAAGATCGGTGAGTCGCGTGTCCCTCGTGATACCTCGCGCGAGCATCCTGCTTCGCGAGGACTCGGTCCTTGGCGACAACCTGGCTTCGTCCCGGATTCGCCCTGCGGTCGCAGCCGCACCCGACTTCCCGTTGGTCCGCCGGGCACGACAGCGTCCTCATATGGCTCAACGGCGTGTCGGATGCGCTTTGCATGTCGCCTCCGCGGCTTCGGGGCTATCGCCCCTTCGCCACTGCGGCAACACGCCCGCGCCGACGCCTATCCGGGACTAGGAGCAGCCGACAAGGCTGCAATCCAGCTGGTGAAAGTCCAGTCGTGTCAGTTGCTCGTCACGGACACGTAGCGATACCACTGCTCGGGGCAGGTAACCAACCGAGTTCTGCGTGGTGTAAACGGCCCGGCCGCCCTGAGGCGTTAAGCCACAGCGGTGGGTGCAACCGGGGGGTCTAGCAAACGCGGGAGCCTGAACATAACGAACTGACTGCAGCCTCGAAATGTAGGCCTGTTGAAGTTGCATGTGCACCGGGAGAACATCACGGGGTAGGGGTCCAGGCACCTGCGTAAGGATTGCAGAGATAACGTCGGGAAGGGCCATCTCCCAGCAGGGACTTGGCGACAACCTGCAAAGACCCGCCGGAGGAGGTTGATCCAAAGCCGGCGGGAGGGATTTGGTCTGGCGCATGAGCCTGTATGAGCGATGAAAGAGGCGTAATGCCCTCTGATGTGGTGCTGGACGCCACACCGCCGGATGTAACACCTCCCAGCGGGCAAAGGGGCTCTGGGCACCTCGTGGTCTGGTTGAGCCAACCAGCGATCGGAGGAGCTCGGTAGCCAGGCCTAGACCTGCATGTAAACCGGCGTCGAGAGGGGTGTAGATGCGCCAGCGTTTAAGCCGCTTCGGTTTCGGGAAGGCAGCGGGAGCATATGCCAGGGTCAGAACCGCACTCGGGAAAACCGACCGTGTGGGATCGTAGGGGGGCTTACGGAAACGTGGGCTATGGTTTGGACTAAACGGGCACATGCCGTGGAAACGCTGAAACAGCCAAGTCCCGACCTAAGGTTGCGCGCGTCGTATTTCTATCCCGACCCGGCCCTCGCTTCGCTCTCCTTGGCCGGCAGCGAAGGCTGAGGAGTCGGGTGAGCACGCTGATGTCACCGCGGTACTGTGCAGGTGCTGTGCTGTTGGTGGCTTCGATGGCCGCTGCGGCTGACGCCGGCGTGCAATTTCCCGAATTTGAAGAGCCGCACTTGCGTTCCGGCCGTGCAATCTGGTTGGAGAACTGTATGGTTTGTCATGGCGACGGTATGGGCGATGCGCCGCGTCCCGACCGTTTCGAGGAATGGGCGCAACGCATACAACAGCCACGCGAGGTGTTGTACTCGCGCTCCATCGAGGGATTTATCGGGTCCGACTACAACATGATGCCACCGCGCGGCGGCAACCCGGCGTTGAGCGACGCGCAAGTCAAACAGGCAGTGGATTACATGCTGCGACTGGTAGAGCACTTTCGTGATTCGCCTGCCCAAAAAGCCTGGTAGGCTTCGCGTCGACGCCTACTGTATATTTTCGGCGGTTTGGGCGAAAAACCCCATCTCGGATTGTTCTCTGGATTTCGGCGGTTTGTTAGTCAGCGTGCAGAGCACGTGGCGGCGGAGGCCGCATAACAACCGGCGGGAGGTTAGAGCCGCACGAACCCGCAAAGATCCATCGCGGCAATCTCCGTTTGATTTCAAATCAGAATGTCATCGTGGCTGGAGTCGAGGAGCAGGATAAATCGAAGATTGAAGAGTTGCTCACCAATTTTGGGATCCTGCAGAGGCAGAGTCGTTCGGCACTGCGGCTGAATTCGATGGCCTGTGTTGCCCTTCCTACCTGCGGATTATCGCTTGCTGAGAGTGAACGTTACCTTCCAGACTTGATCACTGAGATCGAAGAAATCCTCGACGAAACCGGCCTCACCCAGGATGCCATCACGATCAGAATGACCGGTTGTCCGAACGGTTGCGCAAGACCGCATATCGCCAAAATCGCCTTTGTCGGAAGAGCACCTGGCAAGTATAACATTCACCTCGGGGGCGGCTTCATCGGCAATCGGATCGGCGGAATTTGGCAGCGCAGCGTCCCCGGACCTGAGATTGCTGATCTGCTGCGCCCGGTTTTGAAACGCTATGCAACCGAGCGAACTGATGGGGAAAATTCGGCGATTTCGTCATCCGTGTCGGGATTATTCACGAAGTCACCCATGGTAGCGAAGTCCACCTCGAAGCGACTCCCGCATGAAAGTTATGATAGCTGAAAAATCACTTGCTTCCGTCGATGCTCCGGGCTTTCCGGATGCGGTCGAGCTTTCGCGAATTCTTGCGCCTCTCAGCGCGCCGGAGAGGATCCGCGAACTCCATGCGATTTTTGGAAAAAAACTGGTCGCGAGTACGAGCTTCGGACTGCAATCTCCGGTCATGCTTCATCTCATTCGTGAGAATGCCCCGGAGATTCCCGTAGTGTTCATCGATACGGGATACGCATTCGACGAAACATATCAATTTTCACAGCCAATCATCGATAATTGGGGACTCGATATCCGGATTTTCACCCCAACCATGACTCCGGCCCGCCAGGAGGCACTTTATGGAAAACTCTGGGAACAGGGCGAAGAGGGCGCAAATCGATACGCCCTGATAAATAAAGTGGAGCCGATGAATCGCGCCCTCACCGATCTTGGAGCCGCCGTCTGGCTCAGCGGGCTTCGTCGCTCCCACTCGCGGTCTCGCGTAGGGCGGCCATTTGCCGAGCAGCAAAGCGCCACGATGAAAGCCTATCCAATCCTCGATTGGGCCGATCCACAGCTCTCCGCCTACTTCTACGATCACGATCTGCCGCGTCATCCGCTGGAAGAAAAAGGCTACGTCACAATGGGCGACTGGCACTCGACACGTCCTCAGGAGGAGGGCGAATCCGTGGATTCGACTCGCTTCGATGGACAAAAATACGAGTGCGGCCTTCACGAGGATTCTGGACAAATCGATTTCCAAATCTAAAAACGTTTCACTTCAACTTTTAATACTCATGAGCTATGCCACCAATATCGTCGATACCGTCGGGAACACCCCGCTAATTAAACTGAACTCCGTCACGGAAGGTCTCGATTGCGAGGTCCTTGTGAAGGCTGAGTTTTTCAATCCACTCTTCAGTGTGAAGGATCGCATCGGTAAAGCGATGATCGAGGACGCCGAAGAGTCCGGGAAACTCAAGCCTGGCGGCGCAATTGTCGAAGCAACTTCCGGAAACACCGGGATTGCTCTGGCCTTTGTGGCGCGTGCGAAAGGATACCGCTGCATCCTGACAATGCCTGAAACGATGTCGGTTGAGCGCCGCATTCTCCTTCGCTGCCTCGGCGCGGAAATCGTGCTCACGCCTGGACCGCGTGGGATGGGCGGCGCAATCGCCAAAGCCCGGCAGATTTTGGAGACCGAAGAGAATTCCTTCGGCCCGAGCCAATTTGACAACCCCGCAAACCCGCAGGTTCACCGTGAAACAACTGCTGAGGAAATCTGGCGCGATACCGATGGCAACATCGACGCCATCGTGGCCGGCGTCGGAACCGGCGGCACCATCACTGGCGTCGGCGAAGTGATCCAAGCGCGAAATCCCAACTTCAAAGTCATTGCCGTCGAGCCTGAAAATAGCCCCGTGATTGCTGGCGGAGCACCAGGGCCGCATAAGATTCAAGGCATCGGTGCCGGCTTCATTCCTGGCAATCTCAACACCGATATCGTTGATGAAGCGATCACGGTGACTAACGAGGAGGCTTTTGAAATGGCTCGCAAGCTTGCGGAAATGGAAGGCATTCCCGCCGGAATTTCCACTGGCGCAAATGTCGCAACCGCTCTGAAAGTTGCAGCGCGTCCCGAGTTCAAGGGCAAGCGAATCGTGACAATCGGCTGTTCATCGACCGAGCGCTACCTCAGCACTCCGCTCGCGGAATCGGTGCGGGAGGAAGTGAGCAATCTTCCCGTTCACGAAGTCGACTAAGGATCACTTTGCCCGCTTCTTAGCAAGATAACGGGCATTGAATTCACTTTGGTATTCGCGGAAGCGGTCTTGCTCGATCGCTTCCCGCGCGCCTTCCATGAGCTTGAGGAAGAAGTCGAGATTGTGGAATGAGAGCACGCGCTGCGCGATGATTTCGTCGGCGCGGAAGCTGTGCCACAGGAAGGCCTTCGAAAACCGGGCGACATGCGGGGGAGCGTCCTCAGAAAGCGGCGCGGCATCAAATTCAAACTCCTTGTTTTTGATGTGAATCGGGCCGTCCGGAGTGAAAGCCTGGCCATGGCGC